>JAXGTD010000008.1:0-63795 GCA_040775095.1 Chromatiaceae bacterium
ATACACCGTCTTCCTGTCGGGCATCACGTACGGCAGCTCCAGCGCCACGCGACCCATCGAATAGTGCTTGGTCACGCTGGCGTCGTTGAAGGTCCTGACGACGACCTCGACGACATAGCCGTAGTCGTACGGGTTCATGTAGGTCAGCGCCAGTCCGGGCAGCGCGGCATCAGCGGCGCGGCGCGCCTGGGGGAAGTAGCGCACCATCTCGGCGTTGTACGCGCTGACATTGCCGTCGCGCCACTGCTTGGCGTTGGGTGGGTATTCCTCCGAGCCCAGGTGCGTACCCCAGGGCGACACGGAGCCGGCGCAGTGGACCCAACCGCCCCGGACATGGGAGAAGTCGAGCGCACGGGTGCGATCCGCTGTCAGCACGCCGGTGTCCGGGTCCTGGATGAGCCGCGTCAGATACATCGCCGCGGGACGGGTCTCGAAATGCGAGACCATGAACAGGGTGTCACCCTTGCCCTTCAGAAACGATGAAAAATCGTTATCGTCCGACAGCTTGACGGACAGGTCCTCGTTCAGGACCGGAACGCCGCGGATATCGATGATGGTGCCGAAGGGCCGGCTCGAGAGTCCGGGCTGATCGCCCGAGCGCATCAGGACGTGGTAATCGACATCGACCTTTTCGCCGTCGATCATCGCGAGCTGCGATGTCAGAATGCTGCGCTTGTCCAGATCATTGGTCGGGATCGGCGCATTGGTGAGCTCGATCTCACCGGCGTGCACCGCACCCGTCAGGGCCGCGGCCACGGCCAGTACAAGAACCTTCGGCTTCATCATGGATGTCCTCGTTGAAAGGCTACGCATCGGCGGGGTGCCGAGGCGGTTCTGGAAAATGGTCACCGGGGCCAGTTCGGCCGTGCGTGGGGTGGCGACGTCACCTGGAGGGGATACGGCTTCGATCAGAATCGATGCACACGGCCACCCCTGTTCCGGGCGGTGGGGTTCCCGCGGTGTCGCGTCCAACCCCCTCAGGCGAGTCGCCTCGATCGGCGCTAGCGGAGGCCGTTGACCGGAAACCCCGGACCCCGGCGACCCTCGATGGCGCTGAGGGTCGCGAGCCGACTGACCGCGCCCAGGCTAGCGACAGCGGGTTACGCGCCCTCTACGGAAGGGTGAATTCGCGATGACGTTTTTCTCTCGAAAGGATGACGGCGGCCGGGCCGGTCCCGAGGCGCGGCGGCATCCCTCGCGGAGGCTTGTCGCGGGGCGGACGTGCACGGCGACCGGGCCAGCCGGCGCGCATGCAACCGCACGGCGGGCCTGGTCGTCAGCGAACGCGGCGTCGGGGTAAGGACGCTCGGGCAGAGGACAGACCCGATCGGCTGCCCGCGTCCCTGCCCAACGGCGTGATGGATTTGTCTGCCTGTTCACAGGTAAACTTATGCGTTGTCTTTCACCCGTTTCCTTCCCTTCCACCGTCTCGTGGAGCGATGAGGCTGCTGGCCTCGCGCGCCCGATGCGCGATTTTCTGGAGTCGACATGGCCGTAGAGCAAACCCTGTCCATCATCAAGCCCAATGCCGTGGCCAAGAACGCCATCGGCGCGATCTGCGACCGGCTCGAAAAGGGCGGGCTGCGTATCGTCGCGGCTCGCATGCTGCACCTCTCGCGCGAGCAGGCGACCGCGTTCTACGGCGTGCATCAGGGCAAACCCTTCTTCGAGGAGCTGGTCGGCTTCATGACATCCGGACCGGTGCTGGCCATGGCCCTGGAGGGTGAGGACGCCATCGCCAAGAATCGGGAGATCATGGGTGCAACCAACCCCGCCCAGGCGGCACCCGGCACCATTCGCGCCGATTTCGCGGACTCCTTTACCGAGAACGCGGTGCATGGCTCCGACGCCCCGGCGACGGCCGCCGAGGAGATCGGCTTCTTCTTCCCGGAAGGCGTGTGCGCCCGCACCCGCTGAGCCGGCAGACCTGAAGACGATCCCTCCCCGGGTTGCGGCCATGAGCAGCGACGATCGCATCGATCTGATGGATCTGGACCTCGCCGAGTGCGAGGCCCTGGTCGCCGGACTCGGCGCCAAGCCGTTCCACGGCCGCAATCTGTTCAAATGGATGCACAAGCATGGTGTCGACGACTTCGACGCCATGAGCGACCTGGCAAAGCCCCTGCGCCAGCGCCTCGCCGCGATGAGCGAGATCCGCATGCCGCGGGTCGTTGCCGAACGCCCGTCGCCCGACGGCACCATCAAGTGGGTGCTCGAGCTGGCCGACGGCCAGCGGGTGGAGACCGTCTATATCCCCGAGCAGCGGCGCAGTACGCTGTGCGTGTCGTCCCAGGTCGGCTGCGCGCTCGCCTGTCGCTTCTGCGCGACCGCGCGCCAGGGATTCAACCGCAACCTGAGCGTCGCCGAGATCCTCGGCCAGGTGCGCCACGCCACCCGCGCCCTCGGCGCGCCGCCGACCAACGTCGTGATGATGGGCATGGGCGAGCCGCTGGCGAACTTCGACAACGTGGTCAAGGCGATGGGCGTGATGCAGCACGACTTCGCCTATATGCTGGCCAAGCTGCGACTGACCCTGTCCACGTCGGGTATCGTGCCGAACATCTACCGGCTCGCCGAGCTCAGCGAGGTGTCGCTGGCGGTCTCTCTGCATGCGCCCGACAACGCCCTGCGCGACGAGCTGGTGCCGATCAACCGAAAGTATCCGCTCGAGCAGCTGATCCCCGCCTGTAAGGCCTACCTGCGCGGTGACAAGCGCCGGCGCGTGACCTGGGAATACGTGATGCTCGACGGGGTCAACGACAGTGACCGACACGCCAAGGCGCTGATCCGGCTCCTCGAGGGCGTCCCCTCGAAGATCAATCTGATCCCGTTCAATCCCTTCCCAAACAGCGGCTTCGAGACCAGCCCACCGGATCGGATCGACGCCTTCCGCATGCGCCTGATCCGATCAGGCCTGGTCACCATCACGCGCAAGACCCGCGGCGACGAGATCGCCGCGGCCTGCGGCCAGCTGGTGGGTCGCGTGCAGGATCGCACGCGCCGCGACATACCGCTCATCACGGCGGCGCGGGCGGCGACCCGCGCCCAGGGAACGGGGCTGGGATGACCGCGCGCGCGCTGGCGACGGCGCTCGCACCCTGCGTCATCGTCTGGCTGCTGGGGGGGTGCGCGAGCACCGGCACAATGGACAGTGCCTCGCCCTCCGCCGAGGAGAGTCCCGCGGATCTCTATGTCAGCATGGCGTCGGCGTATTTCCAGCGCGGTCAGATCGACGCGGCCTATGACCGTGCCCGACAGGCCATCGCGGAGGACGACAAGAGCGCGGCCGCGCACTATATGCTCGCCCTCGTGCACCAACAGCTTGGGCAGGTGCAGGAGGCGGACCGGGAGTTTGACGAGGCCGTGCGCCTGGATCCGCAAAACCCCATGTTCCGCAATGCCTGGGGTACGGTCCTTTGCCGGCAGAAGCGCTATCAGGAGGCCATCGGACAGTTTAAACAGGCGGTTGACAAGCCACTCTACAAGACCCCCGAGATCGCGCTGACCAATGCCGCGGACTGTAGCCTGCGTGCCGGCAAGGACACCCAGGCCGAGACGTTTCTGCGCGAGGCGTTGACCCACAACCCCGCTTACGGCCCGGCGCTGCTGGCCATGGCACAACGCAGCTACAAGGTCGGCGCATACCAGGAGGCGCGCGATTACATGGCGCGCTACTCACGAGTTGGTCAGGCCACGCCCGCGGCGTTGCTGCTGGCGGCGCGTATCGAGCAAAGGCTCGGCAACACCAAGAACGCGAAGGCCCTCGAGACATCCCTGCGCCGGCGTTTCCCCGACTCACCCGAGATCATGCAGTTATAGATGACTACCACGGCCATGAACGACCCATCCGCACCCCTGTCGATGGAAGCCGAAGCGCCCGCTCCGGCGGCGATCGACAGCCCGGGCCGAGCCCTCGCCCAGGCGCGACAGGCGCGCAACATCGAGGTGATCCGCATCGCCTCGGAGCTGCGCCTGAAGCCTGAAACCGTCGAAGCGCTCGAGCGCGACGACTTCGACAACCTGCCGAGCCCGGTCTTCGTTGCGGGCTACCTGCGCGGCTACGCGCGACTGCTGGGCATGGACCCGGACCCGTTGATCGCGCGATTCCGGAGCCTGCACCCGCACGCCGAGGCGCCACCCCCGCGCGCCAGCGCCAACCTCGGGCGCGAGGTCGGCGGCGGCCACCTGTTCATGCGCCTGGTGAGCCTGGTCGTCGTGGTTACCATCGTCGGCGGGGTCGCCGTGTGGTGGTCCAATCGCATGCCCGACGGTCTCGGCACCGAGTGGGAGGAGCACACGGGCGTACCCGCGAGCGACGATGCGGACGCAATCCTGGTCGATATCGAGCCGCCGAGCGAGGCACCACCGTCCGAGCCCGCCGGGCCCAAGGAGCCACTGCTCGACGAGGCAGATCCGGGCGCCGGGTCCGAACCGGCGCCCGAGCTGGCGTCCAAACCGGCCGCACTCATCACCCCCGAGTCCCCCAATCGGCCGACCCCCGCGCCGGAGCCGACGCAAGCACCGCCGCCCGTGCCCGTCGCCGAGATCACCGGGATCGCCGACACGGAGGTGGTCGCCACCGAAACCACGCCGGCACCGAACCTCGACAAGGACGCGGTTGGCGGGGACACGGCGCCCCCCGAGCCGCCGGGCACCGTGCAGACCGAGCTGCGTTTCACCGGCCCATGCTGGGTGGATGTCCGCGATTCGGCGGGCAAGTCGCAGCTCTTCGGCGAGATGGCCAAGGGTGATCGGCACGTGCTCGAAGGCACGCCGCCCTATTCGCTCATCCTCGGCAACGCCGCCGCGGTCGAGCTCGAGGTCGGCGGCCGGCCGTTTGACGTGCGCGCCATCGCCAAGGGCAATGTCGCACGCTTCGAGCTCGATCCCGCCGCCGAGGCGGCGAGGAACGAGACCGATGCGGGCGTAAACAGTGGAGCGACCCGGCCCTAGGCCGGTCCGCGCGCGAGAAGACGGGACCGCAGAGACCCCGGGAGACACCCACGGCATGGCGAACAACATCCAGGCCATTCGCGGCATGCACGATATCCTGCCGGAGCGCAGCCCGGTCTGGCAGTGGCTCGAGGACCGCGTGCGCGCGGTGCTCGAGGGTTACGGCTATCGCGAGATCCGCACGCCGCTCGTGGAGGTCACGGATCTGTTCAAACGCTCCATCGGCGAGGTCACGGACATCGTCGAGAAGGAGATGTACAACGTCGAGGAGCGTGGTGGGGAAGGCCTCAGCCTGCGTCCCGAGGGGACCGCGAGCTGCGTGCGTGCGGCCATCGAGCACGGCCTGCTGGCGCAGGCGCAGCGGCTCTGGTACCGCGGCCCGATGTTTCGGCGCGAGCGCCCCCAGCGCGGCCGCTATCGGCAGTTCCACCAGGTCGGCGTCGAGGTACTGGGTATCGCCGGTCCAGACATCGACCTGGAGGTCATCCTGCTGACGCGCCGTTTCTGGCAGGTGCTTGGCCTTGGCGAGCTGCGCCTGGAGATCAACAGCCTCGGTGACAGCCACGAGCGCGCCCGCTATCGCGAGGCCCTGGTGATGCATCTGCAGGCGCATCATGACCAGCTCGACGCCGACAGCCACCGACGTCTGCTGACCAACCCGCTGCGCGTGCTGGATTCGAAGAATCCGGACATGCAGCCGGTGGTCGCCTCCGCGCCGAGCCTGCGCGACTTTCTCGGCGCCGCGTCGCGGACCCACTTCGACGCCATCTGCGCGGGCCTGGATGAGGCTGGCATCGCCTACAGCATCAATCCGCGCCTGGTGCGCGGGCTGGACTATTACAACCGCACCGTGTTCGAGTGGATCACCGATGCCCTCGGCGCACAGGGTACGGTCTGCGCCGGCGGACGCTACGACACCCTGGTCGAGCAGCTCGGGGGTCGCGCAACCCCCGCGGTGGGCTTCGCGATGGGCCTGGAGCGCCTGATCGAGCTCATCGATGCCCGCGAGGCCGATGCCCTGGCGGCGCCAGACGCCTATCTGGTCGCGGTCGGCGAGCGCGCCCAGGCGCGGGCCCTGCTCATTGCCGAGGACCTGCGCGACCGCATGCCGACGTTGCGGCTGGTGTGCCACTGCGGCGGAGGCAGCTTCAAGAGCCAGTTCAAGAAGGCCGATCGCAGCGGTGCCCGCGTCGCGCTGGTGCTCGGTGAAGACGAGTTGGCGCGCGGGATGATCGGCATCAAGCCGTTGCGGGCCAATTCGGAGCAGCAGGTTGTCTCGATCGACGCCCTGGCGCCACACCTGGCCGCGGCGATCTGACCCGTCCGCGCGTCGCTCACCCGGACCAATCCTTACTCAACCAGGGAGCCCCCATGGCCGAGCTCGAAACAGACGAAGAAAAAGTTGAAGCCATCAAGAAATGGTGGAAAGAGAACGGCGTGTCCGTGATTGCCGGCATCGCCATCGGTCTCGGCGGCGTGTTCGGCTGGCGCGCCTGGGTCGATTACCGCGACAGTGTCGCCCAGCGGGCATCACTGGCATTCGAGCAGCTGCTGGTCGCGACCGCCGCCGGCGAGGCGCAGAGCGCGGGGCAACAGGCGAAGGCCATCGTCGAGCAGTACGGCACGACACCCTACGCCATGCTCGCCGAGCTGGCCGCGGCCAAGGCCCGGATCGAGGCAAACGACCCGCCAGGCGCCATCGCCGCGCTGCGCGAGGCGGTGGACAAGGCGCCGGACCCCGGCCTGGCCAAGCTCGCCGCGCTGCGCCTGGCACGCCTGCTCGTGGCCGAGGGCGAGCTCCAGCAGGCCAGCGGTGTGATCGACGCCCACGACGACGGCGGCGCCTTCAGCGGTGACTTCGCCGCGCTACGCGGCGACATCGCCGTTGCCCAGGGAGACCCCGACACCGCCCGGGACGCCTACCGGGCAGCGCTGGACGCCGGCGCGGGGGCGGCCCAACTCATCGAGCTCAAGCTGCAGGACCTGTCCAGCGGCCATACCTCTTGAGCGATATCGCCATGCATGCATCCCGCCTACGACCGGTCCTCACTGCCGCGACTGTCGCGACATCACTGCTGCTTGGCGGCTGCGGCATGTTCTCGTGGATCAGCGGCGAGAAGGAT
Organism: Chromatiaceae bacterium; assembly: GCA_040775095.1. Lineage (GTDB taxonomy): Bacteria > Pseudomonadota > Gammaproteobacteria > Chromatiales > Chromatiaceae > JAXGTD01. The sequence continues at coordinate 7,077 of JAXGTD010000008.1, forward strand.
CCGCATCCGCCGACCAAGCTGGACAAACAAACCGGCCAGCAGCTGAACATCCGCACGCTCTGGAAGACACGCGTCGGCAAGGGCAGCGAGGAGCGCCAGCTCAGCCTGGTGGCGGCCATCGAGGGCGACCGGCTGTACGCGGCCGATGCCCGCGGACGGGTCGAGTCCCTGTCGGCACGCGACGGCCGCGAGATCTGGCAGCGCAACACCGACCTGGCGCTCAGCGGCGGGCCGGAGGTGAAGGGCGAACGGCTGGTGCTCGGCTCGATCGACGGCGATCTGCTGATGCTCTCGACCCGCGACGGGGCGGAGAAATGGCGCACCCACCTCAACAGCGAGATCCTCTCCATCCCGCGGATCGTCGGCAACCTCGTGGTGGTTCACACCATCGACGACGACGTGTATGGCATCGATCTGGCGGATGGCAAAGAGCTGTGGCGCTACATCTACCCGGCACCGACGCTGACCCTGCACGGCAGCGGCTCGCCGGTCATCGCCGGCGAGGGCGTCATCGTCGGCATCTCCGGCGGCAGACTGGTCCAGCTCGAGCTCGAACAAGGCGCACCCGTCTGGGAGGTCACCGTGTCGCCACCGAGCGGACGCTCGGAGCTCGAGCGGATTGCCGACATCGACGCCGATCCCGTGGTGGTCGGCGACATCGTCTACGTCGGTACCTACAACGGCGACCTCGCCGCGGTGGACATCCTGACCGGCGCCGTGCTCTGGCGCCGCGAGCTCTCCGCCTATGCCGGGCTGGCCGCTGAGCCACCGATGCTCTACATCACCGATGCCGACGACAACCTCTGGGCCGCGGAGATCGAGGGCGGATCCGGCCGTTGGAAGCAGGAGCGGTTGCTGCATCGGCGCCTGACCGCACCGGCCATCGACGGCAACTACCTGGTCGTCGGCGACGTCGAGGGCTATGTGCATTTCATCTCGAAACAGGACGGACGGCTGCTCGGGCGCGTGCGCATCACCAAGGCGCCAATCGGCCAACGCCCGTTGGTCGTCAACGGTATCGTCTATGTCTTCGCCAACGACGGCACCCTGGCCGCCCTGAGCGCCAGTCCAACGGGGCCATCCGGTACGAAGACGGGACCACCACCCGGCACGGCGGCCGTTATCCCGGAGCAGGCGGAGAAGAGCGAGCAGCAGTAACGGTGCCAGCGCGGGCGGGGCGCACAAGCGCGCACGCCCGCCGCGCCGCAAGAATTCAAGCGCGGGCGTTCACTGGCGCCCCCAACGTGGTCGGGAATGGTTCCCCACCGCATGCAGACCACCGAGACAACATGCTCCCCGTCATCACCCTGGTCGGCCGACCCAATGTCGGCAAATCGACGCTGTTCAATCGGCTTACGCGCACCCGCGACGCCCTCGTCGCGGACTTTCCGGGGCTGACACGCGACCGCCAATACGGCATCGGCAGGGTCGGGCCTGGCCCCTATCTGATCGTCGATACCGGCGGCATCAGCGGTGGTGATGGCGTCGAGGTGCTGATGGAGCGGCAGGTGCGCCTGGCCATCGACGAGGCCGACCACTTGCTGTTCATGGTCGAGGCCCGCGACGGCCTGGGCGCGGCAGACCTCGAGCTGGCCGCCGAGCTGCGCCGCACTGGCAAGCCGCTGACGCTGGTCGTCAACAAGGTCGACCATCTCGACTGGGATCTGGCCAGCGCCGAGTTCCACGCCCTCGGCCTCGGCGAGCCCCAACCCATCGCCGCAACGCAGGGGCGCGGGGTCACCCAGCTGCTCGATCACGTCTTCGACCGGCTTGCGCCGCGCGACGCCGGCGGGGACGATTCGGCCGCGCAGAACGATCGCGGCACCCAGATCGCGGTGGTCGGTCGGCCGAACGCGGGCAAATCGACCCTGATCAACCGTCTCCTCGGCGAGGAGCGCGTCGTCACCTTCGACAGCCCCGGGACCACCCGCGACAGTGTCTTTATCCCGTTCCAGCTCGGCGAGCGCCGCTACACGCTGATCGACACCGCCGGTGTGCGACGCCGGGCACGGGTCACCGATGTGATCGAGAAGTTCAGCATCATCAAGACCCTGCAGGCCCTCGATGCCTGTAACGTCTGCGTGCTGGTACTCGACGCCCAGCAGGGCATCGGTGAGCACGACGCCACGCTCGCCGGCCACATCGTCGAGAGCGGGCGCGCGCTGGTGATCGCCGTGAACAAGTGGGACGGGCTCAGTCCCGACCAGCGCGCGCGGGTCAAGGAGGACTTCGTGCGTCGGCTCGGCTTCCTCGACTTCGCCGCCACCCACTACATCTCGGCGCTGCACGGCAGCGGCGTGGGGCTGCTGCTCGATGAGGTCGATCGCGCCTTCGCGAACGCGGTGCGGGACCTGCCGACACCGGTGCTGACCCGGCTGTTGGAGGATGCAGTCCAGGAGCATCAACCGCCAATGGTGCGAGGCCACCGCATCAAACTGCGCTACGCCCACCAGGGTGGCCGCAACCCACCGATCGTCGTCATCCATGGCAACCAGACCGAAGAGGTGCCCGACACCTATCGGCGCTATCTGATCAACCGCTTCCGCAAGGCGCTGAAGATCTCCGGCACACCGATGCGGCTGGAATTCAAGAGCGGGACCAATCCCTACGAGGGACGCAAGAACCAGCTCACGCCGCGCCAGGTGCGGCACAGGCAGCGCCTGAAGCAGTTCGTCAAGCGCGGCGGACGCTGAGCCGGGCAAACGCCGCCGCGTTGGATCCGCCGATCAGGTCTGCGCCAACCCGGAATCGCCGCGATCGGCGCTTATCGGGCACGGCGGGCACCGGCGCGGCAGAGGCGCGTCTAAACTCGCAAGGACCACGGAGGGCATTTGATCAGTGTTTTCCAAGGGGAACCTTCACGGCTCTGTGTTCGTCGTCCCAGACGAGGGAGATCACCGATGAGCAGCGGCTACATCCTCGCCATTGACCAGGGCACCACCGGATCGACCGCGCTGATCTTCGACCACGCCGGCCGGGTCCGCGCCCGCGCCAACGCCGAGCTCACCCAGCACTATCCCAGGCCGGGCTGGGTGGAGCACGACGCCGAGGAGATCGTGCAGCTGACGATGAGGGTGATCGCCGATGCACTGCGCACTGGCGGCATCGGCCCGGCAGAGCTGGTTGCGATCGGCATCACCAATCAGCGCGAGACGACGGTGGTATGGAATCGCGCCGACGCCACCCCCGTGGGGCGTGCCATCGTATGGCAGGATCGGCGCACCGCCGGCTATTGCGACGCGCTGAAGGCCGACGGCCTCGAGGCGATGATCCGCACCAAGACGGGGCTGGTCATCGACCCCTACTTCTCCGGCACCAAGCTGAAGTGGCTGCTGGACCAGACCCCGGGGTTGCGCGCGCGGGCCGAGCGCGGCGAGGTCTGCTTCGGCACGGTCGATGCCTGGCTGATCTTCCGCCTGACCGGCGGGCGGGTACACGCCACCGACTACAGCAACGCCTCGCGCACGCTGCTCTACAACATCCACGCGCTGCAATGGGACCCGGAGCTGCTGGCGTTGCTGGAGGTCCCGGCGGCAATGCTGCCGGAGGTCCGCCCATCGTCGCAGGTCTGCGGGAAGACCGACCCGGGGGCGTTCTTCGGTGTCCCCGGGATCCCGATCTCGGGCATTGCCGGTGACCAGCAGGCGGCCCTGTTCGGCCAGGCATGTTTCAGCCCCGGTATGGCCAAGAACACCTACGGCACCGGGTCCTTCGTGCTGATGAACACGGGTACCAGGGCGATCAGCGGCGACGGGAAGCTGCTCAGCACGATCGCCTGGGGCATCGGCGATGGGCCGGTGGAGTACGCCCTGGAGGGGGCCATCTTCGTCACCGGCTCGGCGGTGCAGTGGCTGCGCGATGGGATCGGCATGATCGGGGAGGCGGCCGAGGCCGAGGAGCTGGCGCGCGCCGTGCCCGACAACGAGGGTGTCTACTTCGTGCCCGCGCTGGTCGGCCTCGGCGCCCCGCACTGGGATCCCTACGCGCGTGGTCTGCTGATCGGGATCACCCGAGGAACCGGCAAGGGCCATCTGGCGCGCGCGGTGCTCGAGAGCATGGCCTATCAGACCCGTGACGTCATCGAGGCCATGCAGCAGGTCTCCGACATCCGCCTCAAGGCCTTGCGCTGCGATGGCGGGGCAGCGGTCAACAGCCTGTTGATGCAGTTCCAGGCCGACGTGCTGGGGGTCGATGTCGAGGTACCGCGTATCGTCGAGACCACGGCCCTGGGGGCCGCCTATCTGGCCGGACTGGCGGTCGGTTTCTGGGAAAGCAAGGCGGTGCTCGCCGAGCACTGGGCCCTCGGCGAGCGCTACCGGCCGCGGATGGACAAGGAACGACGCGAGCGGCTGTTCAAGCGCTGGCACAGGGCGCTCGAGCTGGCGAAGGGATGGGCATTGGAGGACGCATAACGCGCCGCGTGCGGGTGCCCCGGCCCGCCATCGCGGGCGCGTCCGGCCCCAGGGTCCGGCCGCCGACTCCCGGTGCATGGCGATGAGCGCGCGCGAGCAGCATATCGGCCGGCTTCAACAGGGGCTCTACGACGTCCTCGTCATCGGCGGCGGCATCAATGGCGCGGCCTCGGCGGCGGCCCTGTCCGGCAAGGGCGCGCGCGTGGCGCTGATTGACCGGCGCGACTTCGCCGGGGTGACCAGCCAGCAGTCATCGAACCTGGTCTGGGGAGGCATCAAGTATCTGGAGAGCGCCGACTACGCGCTGGTGCGCAGGCTCTGCCTGAGCCGCAACGAGCTACTGCGAAGCTATCCCAGCCGGGTGCGGGAGATACGCTTCCTGGCGACCGTCGATCGGGGCTTTCGCTTCTCTCCCCGGACCCTGTGGCTTGGTGCCTGGGCATACTGGCTGTTCGGCAATGGCGCCACCAGGGCGCCGCGCTTCCTGAGCAAGCGCCAGATCGGGCGCGAAGAGCCGGTGGTCAACACCGACAACGCCGCCGGCGGCCTCGAATACTCCGACGCCTATCTGCCGGACAACGACGCGCGCTTCGTCTTTCAGTTCGTGCGCGCGCTGATGGACCGGGGCGGCGTTGCTGCCAACTACGTGGAATCGCTTGGCTCCCAGCGTGAGCACGCGATCTGGATCACGCGCGCACGCGATACGCACACGGGTGCCCGCTTCGAGATCCGCTCAAGCGCGCTGATCAACGCCGCGGGACCCTTCGCGGATGAGCACAACCGGCTCAGTGGCGAGGAGACCGAACACCGGCACCTGTTCTCCAAGGGCATCCACCTGATCGTGCCGCGGATCACGCCGAAGCACCGCGTGCTGGCCTTCTTCGCCGATGACGGGCGCCTGTTCTTCGCGATCCCCATGGACGGTCGCACCTGCATCGGCACGACCGACACCCGCGTCGAGGGCCCCCTGGCGGAGGTCACCGACGCGGATCGGGCGTTTGTGCTCGGCAACGCCAACAAGCGCCTGAGGCTGCCCAAACCCCTGACGCGCGCGGACATCATTGCCGAGCGCTGTGGTGTGCGCCCGCTCGTGGTCCCTCGCCCGGACGATGGAGGGGTGACGCGCGCGCCGCCGCGGCTTTCGCGCAGGCATGAGATCGACGTGGACCAGGCCAACCGGCACCTGTCCATCTTTGGCGGCAAGCTCAGCGACTGTCTCAATGTCGGCAACGAGGTCTGCGCACGCATCGCATCCTTCGGCATCGCCCTTCCCCGCGCCGATGATCGCTGGTACGGCGAGCCGCCGCGCCGCGTCTACGATGCGTTCATGAGCCAGGCGAGGCGGATGGGCCTGGACGACCATACCCCGAAGACCTCCGCCGAGCGGCTGTCGACGCGGCTGTGGCGACGCTACGATCAGCAGGCATTCGCGCTGTTGGCCCAGATCCGCGAGGACCCGCGCCAGGCAGAGGTCGTGATCGCCGGGACGGACCTCCTTCGCTGCGAGATCCAACTGGCCAGACGCCGGGAGATGATCGTCAGGCTCGAGGACCTTCTGCGGCGTCGATCCATGATCGCACTGGTGATGCCGCGGGCGGCCATCGCCGGCACCGATGGCCTGCTGGAGGCGTGCGGCATCCTCTTCGGCGAGCAGGCCCAGACACGCTATGACGAGTACCTCCACCGCCCGGGATCGCTGGCGCCGGCGCAAGCAGCCGGGCCGGATCAGATCGGGGCCCCCGGGAAATACTGATCGGTTTCCTTGGACGAAGGATCCGGGCGGTCCCGCCCCGGTGGCCGTCCCCGGAATTCGAGCGGGCTTTACGCTGGACGCGATTCTGCAACCGGGGCACACTTCCACCGGCCAGGATTGACGATCCGCACGGGGGCGCGGCTGCCGGTGCAACCGCGCGCACCGAATCGATCGATCGGGACCGTCACCGCGGCCCGGCCGGCCCCCGCCGCGTTGGATGCAGGCCAAACACGGGCCCTGTCCAGCGGGTCGCCGACTCACCAGCCCCCAAACCGACCCCCTAGTTGACAGCGAGCTCTCATGTACGAACAGGTCTCCCACGCCCTGCTGAACGACGTCCTCGACGAATTCCGGCCCGAGTTGGAAGCAGAGGATCTGCGCCACTTCTACACCCGGCTCGGCGCCAATTTCTACGCCATCCATACACTGTTCCAGACCCTCTACGGCCGTCGCGCGGACTTCAAAGAGCAGATGGTGCGACTCACCGAACGGCTCGCGCAGGCCTACGTCGACCGGCCGACCACCCTCAAGCAGATCGATATTTCCCGCGAGGAAGACCACACCTGGTTCCTGTCGGAACAGTGGGTTGGAATGGCCCTTTACACCGACGGCTTCGCCGGCGACCTGAAGGGCCTGCATGAGAAACTGCCGTACCTCTGCGAGCTGGGCGTGAACATGATCCACGTCATGCCCATTCTGAAATGCCCGGTGGGGGCGAGCGATGGCGGTTATGCGGTCAGCAACTTCCGCGACATCGATCCACGCGCCGGCACCCTCGAGGATCTCTGCGCCCTGGGGGCCGGCCTGCGCAAACGCAACATGCTGCTGACCCTCGACGTGGTGGTGAACCACACCTCCGACGAGCACCCCTGGGCACAGCAGGCCCGTGCCGGTGACCCGACCTACCAGGACTTCTATTTCTGCTTTGCGAACCGCGAAGTCCCGGATATGTTCGAGGAGACCATGCCGGAGATCTTCCCCGAGACCAGCCCCGGCAATTTCACCTGGGACGAGCAGATGGGGCGCTGGGTGATGACGGTCTTCAACAGCTATCAGTGGGATCTGAACTACACCAATCCGTCGGTGTTCATCGAGATGGTGGACATCATCCTGTTCTGGGCCAACCGCGGTGCCGACATCATCCGGCTCGATGCGGTCGCGTTTCTGTGGAAGAAGATCGGCACCTCCTGCCAGAATCAGCGCGAGGCGCACCTGATCCTGCAATTGATGAAGGACTGCTGCCAGGTAGTCGCCCCCGGCGTGCTGTTTATCGCCGAGGCGATCGTCGCGCCGTTCGAGATCATCAAGTATTTCGGCGAGGACGCGGTGATCGCCAAGGAGTGCGAGATCGCCTACAACGCCACCTTCATGGCCCTGCTGTGGGACACGGTGGCCACCAAGAACGCCCTGCTCCTCAATCAGGGTCTCAAGAGCCTGCCAAACAAGCTCGACCGGGCCACCTGGCTCAACTACATCCGCTGCCACGACGACATCGGCCTGGGCTTCGACGATGCCGATATCAGCGCCTGCGGCTACGAGCCCCCGGCCCACCGAAAATTCCTGGTCGACTGGTTCACGGGCCAGTACGACGACTCCCCGGCCCGCGGCCGCCCGTTTGGCGTCAACCCCAAGACCGGCGACGCCCGCATCGCGGGCGCACTGGCTTCCCTCGCCGGTCTCGAGACCGCGATCGAGCGCAACGACCAGGCGGGCATCGATCATGCCGTTGATCTGATCCTGACCCTGCACGGCATGATCCTGTCCTTTGGCGGCATCCCGCTTTTGTGGTATGGAGACGAGATCGGCACCCCCAACGACAACGCGTTCCTCGCAGACGCCCACAAGGCCGGCGATGCGCGCTGGATCCACCGTCCGCGCATCGACTGGACCCGGGCCGAGGAGCGGCACCGCCAGGGTACCCCCGAGCAACGGATCTTCGATGGGCTCAAGCGACTCATCGCCGTGCGCAAGACCACCGTCGCCTTCGCCGACTTCAACAATCGGGAGCTGATCGACGCGAACAATCCACACCTGTTCGTGTTCCTTCGCACCCATCCCGCGCTGCTCGGCGAGGCCGTGCTGGTGGTCGCCAACTTCGATGCCGCGCCCCAGTATCTGAACATCGATACCCTGAGCCGACGCGGGCTGTTCCGCGCCGGCGACCCACAGGACATCGCCACGGGCCATACCCCGGCGCTGTTCAATGGTCAACTGGTCGTGCCCCCCTTCCGCTTCTACTGGCTGGCCGAGCAACGGGCGGGAATGGCGCGATGACCCCGGGGGCCGGACCCCACAGCACCAAGCCCTGGAGGACCGATGAAGCCCAAACACCAAGGCATCCGCGCGAGGACGTCTGATCGCATCGGCCGACCAGGACGGCAACCGCTCCTTCGGAGGCCCCGCTGATGGGCGTGCGGCCAAAGGATCTCATCTACGCGCTCGATGAGCGTCCCCCCTTCGCCCATCTGGTGCTGCTCGGCCTCCAGCATGTGGCCGCGTTGCTGCCATACCTGGTACTGGTGGCCATCGTCGTCACCAAGTCCGGTGACGCGTCCAGTGTCGCGCACAACGCGATCGCACTGGCGATGGTCGCCATCGCCCTCACCACGATCCTGCAGGCGCTGCACCGGGGCCCGATCGGGTCGGGGTTCCTCGCCCCACCGGTCGTCTCGGCCATCTACCTGCCACCCTGTCTGCTGGCCGCCGAGCGCGGCGGATTGCCACTGGTGTGCGGCATGATCATCTTCGCCGGTCTGTTCGAGGCAGCGCTCTCCGGGGTGCTGCCTCGCCTGCGCCGGATCTTTCCGCCGGTCGTATCCGGCATGATCGTGATGGCCGTTGGCTTCGAGCTTGGGCTGATCGGCGTCAAGGAGTTTCTGCATCAAACCCTGGCGCAAACGCCCGACGCGCAGTCCATGCACTACCTGACCGCATCCCTGACGCTGGCGGTGATGGCGGGGCTCTCGATCTGGGCCAAGGGGCTGCTGCGTCTGCTGTGCGCGCTGCTGGGGATCGTCGTGGGTTACGCCTTTGCGGTGAGTGTCGGGCTGCTCACGCCAGAGAAACAACAGGCAATCAGTGCCGCGCAATTCGTCGGGCTGCCCGATCCCGGCTTTCTCTCCTACCGTTTCGATGTCGAGCTGATCCTGCCATTCGTGATCGCCGGGCTCGCCAGCGGCCTGCGCGTCATCGGGGTCGTCACGACCTGTCAGCGCATCAACGACGCGAGCTGGACACGTCCGGAGATGTCGAGCATCCGCGGCGGGATCCTGGCCGATGGGATCGGCTGCGCCGTCGCCGGCCTGGCCGGTACCCCGGGGATCAGCGCCGCGCCGAGCCTGGTGGGCATCTCCAAGGCGAGCGGCGCGACCAGCCGATCGATCGCCTGGGCGATTGCCGTCTGGCTTCTGCTGCTCGCCTGCCTGCCAAAGCTGGCAACCCTGATCCTGACCATGCCAAACGCGGTCATCGGGGCCGCGCTGGTCTTCAACGGCAGCTTCATGTTGGTCGCCGGCATCCAGATCCTCGCCTCGCGGCCGATCAACGCCCGCACCACGCTCATTATCGGCATCCCGACCCTGTTCGGGCTCAGCCGCCAGGTGATACCCGGCTTCTATGAGGCCCTGCCCGATTGGGTTCAGCCCATCACCGGATCGATCATCAACATCACCCTCATCGGGGCGGTGCTGGCCAATCTGCTCTTCCTGATCGGGCGCAAACGCACCCAGGTCATCACCGTGGCGGGCGCGGCGGGTGCGGACAATCACGCCCCCCTGCCGGCACGGGCGATCGAGCAGCAGTTCGCGGCCTGGGATGTGCCCCACGACGTGGTGATCCGGGTGAAGAACAGCGTCACCGATCTGCTCGAGCTCATCTCCGCGGGCGGCAACGCCGACGGCGCGATCGAGCTGCTGCTCTCCTACGACGATTTCGAGCTGGCGGCGCTGTTGCGATATCAGGGGGTCCTGCCGAATCTGGCCTCGGACCAGAGACCGACCGGCGAGATGGTCGAAGAGCAGAGCTTCGCCGTTGGTCTGACCGGTTTCCTGTCGGCGCTGCAGGCGGACCGGATCGAACGCCAGGCCCACGGCAATGACTGCAGCATCAAGCTGGCTTTCGACGTCTAGGGGAACGCCGATCCAAAGCGTTTCCTGTCCGGGCCATGGAACGTTCGGCATGTTCGAACGCCACCAGTGCTTGAAAATGGGCCGCTTCGCACGTCGCGCCTCGCCATCACTGATTTAGCGTGTTCGGCTGACGCCCGCGGCGCCAACGACGGACCCGTACCCGGGCGCGGGGGGCGGGCGTTGGCTCAGGCGGCAATGGCCGCGATGCGCCGGATCGGTTCAGCGGGGGTCATCCGCCGGGGCCAGCCCACGTGCCAACCGCGGCAGCCTTCCCCCCGTGCCCATGAAGCGCCGCGCCAACCCGTGGCGCGCGCCGGGGAAGAAGTCCAGGGCGAGCATGCCGAGGTTGCGGCCCAGCCGAACCGGGGCCCACGGATTGACGAACAGTCGTGCGAGAGCGTCGGTGAGCATGGCAGCGGCGCGGTGCTCGGGGGCGCGCCGCTCGCGATACCCGTTCAGGACCCGCTCGCCACCGATGTCGTCCCCGCCACGCTTGGCCTGCACCAGCAGGTCCGTGAGCTCGGCGACGTCGCGCAGGCCCAGGTTGAAGCCCTGCCCGGCCACCGGATGCAGGGTGTGGGCGGCATTGCCGATCAGCACCATGCGCGGCCGCGTCAGCTCGTTGGCCAGCAACATCCGCAGCGGATAGGCGATTCGGCGTCCGGGACGGGTCAGCCGACCAAGGCGATTGCCAAAGCGTTCCTGCAGCCGCGCGATGAAGGCGTCGTCGTCGAGCCCGAGGATCCCGGCGCTGTCGTGCTCGCGTGCCGTCCAGACCACCGAATAGCGGCCCGCGGTCATCGGCAGCATGGCCAGCGGCCCCGACTCGGTGAAGCGTTCGAACGCGGTGCCGGCCTGCGGCCGCGCCGGTGTCACGGTGGAGATGATGGCATGGTGGTCATAACCGCGCTCGCGCACCGACAGGCCGAGGCGTCGGCGCACCGCGGAGTCACCGCCATCGGCGGCCACGAGCAGCCCCGTGCGCAGCAATCGGGACTGCCCATCGAGTGCGACCTCCAGATCGACCTCGGACGCGCGCGGGTGCAGACCGACCAGCCGGGCCGGACGCAGCAGCTCCACCGCCGGCGCCTGGCGCAGGCATCGGTCGATGGCCATCCCCATGGCGCGGGCCGCGGCGACATAGCCCAGGGCCTCGACACCCTCGTCGCGGTGGTCCAGATGCGTAAAGCCGCACTGGCCGCGCTCGGAGACATGCACGCGCAGGATCGCCTCGGCCTCGCCGGCCATGGCGTCCCAGAGCCCCATACCGCCGAAGATGCGGCGACTGCCCAGCGACAATGCGATGACGCGCTCGTCGTAGCTCGGCTGCACCGCGGCATCGGCGGCGACGGCCTCGACCACCGCGATCCGCAGGCCAGTGTCGCGCAGGGCGCAGGCCAGACTCCCGCCAACCAGACCGCCGCCGATGATGACCAGGTCGTAATCGAGCATCTCAGGTCCCCCGTTCCGGACGGTCACCGCGCGCCTGGGACATCAGCCGCTCAATCTCGGCGATCCCCTTTGGGACGTCGCTGGACAGGATCTCGCAACCCGTCTCGGTGACCAGCACGTCATCCTCGATGCGGATGCCAATGCCGCGATAGCAGGCGGGCACGTCCGCGTCCGGTGCGATGTACAGGCCCGGCTCGACGGTCAGCACCATCCCCGACTCGAAGCGGCGCCATTTGCCCTCTTGCTTGTAGCGGCCGACATCGTGCACGTCCATTCCCAACCAGTGCCCGGTGCGATGCATGTAGAACGGCTTGTACTGCTCATCCTTGATCAACCGCGGCACATCGTCGCTCTTGCCCTTGATCAGCCCAAGCTCCACCAGCCCCTCGGTGAGGGTGCGCACCGCGGCGCGGTGCGGATGGTGCCAACGCCGGCCGGGGCGAACCTCCGCGATGGCCGCCTGCTGCGCGGCCAAGACCAGCGCGTAGAGCGCTCGCTGCGGCTTGCTGAAGCGGCCGTTGACCGGAAACGTGCGGGTGATGTCCGAGGCATAGCCATCCAGCTCGCAACCCGCGTCCACGAGCACCAGGTCGCCGTCGGCGAGCCTGCTCGCGTTGTCGACATAATGCAGCACGCAGGCATTCGCACCGCCGCCAACGATCGGTGGATAGGCCTGGAAGCGCCCCCCGCGTTCGGCGCAGGCGTGCAGGAATACCGTCTCGAGCTGCTGCTCGCTCAGACCCGGACGGCAGGTCTGCATCAGCCGGCAATGGGCCTCGGCCGAGATCGCTGCCGCCCGCCGCATGAGAGCCAACTCGGACTTGTCCTTGATCAGGCGCCGCTCATGGATGATCTGCTCGGAGTCGATCAGCGCGGTGGGCGCGCTCACGCCCTTGCGGGTCTTGCCCCGCAACGCGCGGATCCAGTCCATCACGTGCAGATCCAAATCGGAATCGGCGCCAAACGGATAGTGGACGCTGCGCCGCGAGGCGAGCAGCTCTGGCATCACCTCGTCGATCTGATCCAATGCAAACGCCTGGTCGGCGCCAAACCGCTCGACGGCGCCCTCTGTCCCATGTCTTCGCCCCTCCCATACCTCGCGCTCCTTGTCACGCGGGCGCACGAAGAGCACGAACGCACCCTCCTTGCGCCGGGGTGCGATGACCGCAATCGCATCGGGCTCGGGGAAACCGGTCAGCCAGTTGAAGTCGCTGTCCTGACGGAACGGGAAATGCACATCGCGGTTGCGCACGACCTCGGTCGCTGCCGGCACGATCAGCACCCCGTCGCGCCCCACCGCCTTCGCCACTGAACGGCGACGCCGCTTGAATTCGCCGCGTGGGATGGGCGCCCTCATCGGGGTGCCCCACTCATGGCCGACGCCGCCGCGCCAGTCGGCCCATCCTCGAGCACGAGCATCGCCGCCACGCGGATGAACTCGATGATCTCCGCCAGCGCCTGCTCGCTTTCCTCGTCGTCCTCGAGGTGGTCGAGATCCATGCGCGTGAGCTCGACGAAGTCGGCGATCACCTCGCGCACCGGCGGCGACAGCCCCGGGGGTGCGGGCGCGGGTGCGGTCCGGGTCGCATCGACCCCGGCCAGCCCCAGACCGAACAGGAACCCCCGCGCCCACTCGTGCACGGCCGCGGCACGCTCGGGCAGTGAACGCTCCTCGGCGGGCAGCAGGAGATCAAAGCCCATGTCTGGTCCGGCCATCTGCCGACGCGTATCGCTCGCCAGCGCGGTCAGGGAGTCGCGGCACGCCTCCACCGACAGGTCGCGCGGCGCCGCGTCATCGCTCGCCGCCGGCAGCAGCTCGGCCAGCCATCGGCCCTGCGCATCCGGCGCGCCGGCGCACAGTAGCCCGCAGTAGACCCCGTGCGCCTCCGAGGGGCTCGGCGAGAGCGCGCTGAGCGCCAACAGTTGGACCAGATCGTCGAAATTGGGGGGCACTGGCTGCATGGTTGCTGCTTCACGTAGGGGTTGGAGATCATAGCATGAGGCCCGGCGCATTGACCGCGGCCCGCCCCGCTTCTATATTGCGGCGGAAAACCCGGGAAGCTAGAACTATGGCCGATTTCGACCTTGACAGCCTTGAGCGCCAGGTAGATGCCGTGATCCGCACCTGCGACCGCCTCCGAGAAGAGAACGCGTCCCTGCGGGCAAGCCAGGAACACCTGGTCGCCGAGCGTGCGGAGCTGATCGAGAAGACAGAGCTGGCACGCAGTCGCATCGAGGCCATGGTCGCCCGCCTCAAGTCGATGGAGGATCAACTGTGACGCAGGAGACCTCGTCGAAACATGCCCCCGTATCACTGCAGATACTCGACAAGGAATACCGTATCGCGTGCCCACCTGGCGAGCGCCACGGGCTCGTCGAGTGCGCCAGATTGCTCGACGAGCGCATGCGCGAGGTGCGTCAGAACGGTCGCGTGATCGGGGCCGACCGGGTTGCCGTCATGGCGGCGCTGAACCTGATCTACGAGCTGGCACAGGAACGCGATCGCTACGGCGAGCTCGGCAGCCGTCTCAAGCACCTGCAGGAACGGCTGAGCAATGCGGTCGCCGCGGCGGCCGAACCAGCCGTGGCGCCATCCAGCCCAGCGCTCCGCCAGGAGCCCGAGGCCCCGGCGGCTGGACTGGACGTTCAGGGCGAATCGGTATAGGCTCTAACTCAGACATCCCCTACGGTGTACGACAGTGGCCTGGGTATTTTCTTGAGCCTATCTCGTACCCCGGGGGCCCCACAGCAGGGCCGTTGCGCATGTCCGCCAGCGAGCGGAAAGCCTGAAGCCCGGCGCCGGAGCCCCCACTTGAACCATCAGGTTCAAGAACGAAGGTCCGCACCGTCACAGGTGGGGGGTGTCTCTCCCCTCCCAGGTTTCTCCCTCCCGGCGCGCTTGTCCGCCCAGTCTGACCGGACCGATGGCAACCGACCCAAATGATCTGCGCCGGCGCCTGCGCTCCGCCCGACGGGCCCTGAGTCGCCGCGAACAACGTCGTCACGCCGCGTCCGTTCGCCGGCTGCTGCTGCGAGAGCTGCGCGTGCGCAAGAGCCGCAATATCGCCATCTATCTGGCCGCCGACGGCGAGCTCGACCCGATGCCACTGGTTTTCGCACCACCGACGGGTCGACGCAGCTGGCATCTGCCCGTGCTGCACCCGCACCGACCCGGCCGGCTGTGGTTCGTGCGCTGGCGCCCCGGCGATCCGTTGCGGCCGAATCGTTTCGGCATCCCGGAGCCGGTCCTGCGCAAGGGGCGCATCCGCCACGCACGCCAGCTCGATCTGGTCCTGCTGCCATTGGTCGGATTCGACGACCGATGCCATCGCATCGGCATGGGCGGTGGATTTTACGATCGCAGTCTCGCGTTCCTGGGCGATCCCGGGCACCCGCGCCGCCCGCGGCTGATCGGGCTCGCCCACGCCTGCCAGCACGTCGCGTCGATCCCGCCACGACGCTGGGATATCCCGCTGGATGCGGTCGTGACCGAGACCCGGGTCTACCATCGCCGTTCACCCACGCTCGTGCACGAGGGCGACGCGGCCTGACCGCCGGCCCTTGCCAGACGCTAACCGCCGCTGGCAAACAACCGGTAGGCCGGATTCTCGCTCTCGTCCCAGAAGCGATAGCCCTGACCAGTCAACAGCCCCTGGAGCTCGCTGAGCTCGGCGGCCGGCACCTGCACGCCCATCAGCACCCGACCATAGGCGGCGCCGTGGTTGCGGTAATGGAAGAGGCTGATATTCCACCGCCTGCCGAGTCCGGACAGGAAGTTCAGCAGCGCACCCGGCCGCTCCGGGAACTCGAAGCGGATCAACCGCTCGTTGCGCACACCCTGGGCGTGACCGCCGACCATGAAGCGCACATGGAGCTTTGCGGTCTCGTTGTCGCTCATGTCGACGATGCTAAAGCCCTTGGCCTCGAGGCGTTCGATCAGGTCGCGGCGCTCGGCCTGGCCGCCGCCGAGCTCGATGCCGACAAACACCTGGGCCTGGCGGTCATCCGCATAACGATAATTGAACTCCGTGATCTGGCGTTTGCCAAGCGCCCGGCAAAAGGTGAGGAAGCTGCCCGGTCGCTCCGGGATCCCGACGGCGAACAGCGCCTCGCGGCGCTCGCCGAGCTCGGCCCGCTCGGCCACATGGCGCAGACGGTCGAAGTTGATGTTGGCGCCGCTCTCGATGGCGATCAGGTGCGCGCCCTTGAGCCCATGGGCTTCGACGTAGCGCTTGAGACCCGCCACGGCCAGCGCACCGGCCGGCTCGGCGATGCCGCGGGTATCGTCGTAGATGTCCTTGATCGCGGCGCAGATCTCGTCGGTGCTGACCAGCACCACCTCATCGACTAGCTGGCGCGCGATCCGGAAGGTCTCCTTGCCGATCTGCCGTACCGCGACCCCATCGGCGAACAGACCCACCTCCTTGAGCGTCACGCGCTTGCCGGCCGCCATTGCCGCGTGCAGCGTCGGCGCCTCTTCGGGCTCGACGCCGATGATCCTGACCTCGGGGCGAACGTATTTCACATAGGCCGCGACGCCGGCGATGAGCCCACCGCCACCGACCGGGACGAAGATCGCGAGCGGCGGATCGGGGTGCTGGCGCAGGATCTCCATGCCGATGGTCCCCTGGCCGGCAATCACATCGGGGTCATCGAACGGATGGATAAAGACCAGGCCACGCTCTTCGGCCAGGCGCGTGGCCTCGGTGTAGGCCTCGTCGTAGGAGTCGCCGTGCAGGAGCGCCTTGCCGCCCCAGTTGCGCACCGCCTGGACCTTGATCGGCGGCGTGGTGCGCGGCATCACGATGCTCGCCTCGACACCGAGCTTCGCCGCCCCCATCGAAACGCCCTGGGCGTGATTGCCGGCAGAGGCGGCGATCACGCCGCGCTGCAGCGCCGCGGCGTCCAGATGCATGAGCTTGTTGTAGGCCCCGCGCAGCTTGAACGAGAACACGGGCTGCAGGTCTTCGCGTTTCAGGAAGACGCGGTTGCCGAGTCGGCGCGACAGGCCGGAGGCCAGGGTCAGCGGCGTTTCGGAGGCGACATCGTAGACGCGGGCCTTGAGGATGCGCTCGATGTAGGACTGCGGCATGGGAATCGGCTTTGGCGTGTGACGGAACGGTACAGTTTACGCCAATCGGGGCGCCGATCGCCGGGCGCCCCATGCTCTATCCATCACCCGCGGGGTCCGCTGCCGCGATACGCGCCGCTCGCACCCGATCACCGCGTTGCGGACCCGCGCAATCGCGTTCGCGATTGCCCCTCGTCGCGCCCTGCCCCCGGGCAGGATCGACGCGCCTCGCGAACCGAAAAAACCCATGTCCGACGGGTATAGAATGAGAGGCTTTCCAACCCGACCCACGGAGCAGATTGAAAATGACCCAGGACGAGCTCAAGAAACAGGCCGCCGAGGCCGCGCTGGCCTATGTCGAGGGCGGCATCGTCGGCGTCGGCACCGGCTCCACGGTAAACCACTTCATCGACTTCCTCGCCACCATCAAGGGCCGGATCGATGGCGCGGTGTCGAGCTCCGAGGTATCCACGCAACGGATGCGCGGGCACGGCATCCCGGTCATGGATCTCAACGCCGCCGGCGAGCTGTCCATCTACGTCGACGGCGCGGACGAATCCAACCACCAATTGCAGCTGATCAAGGGCGGTGGTGGCGCGTTGACGCGCGAGAAGATCGTCGCCGCCGCCAGCCGTCAGTTCGTCTGCATCGCCGATGCGTCCAAGCTGGTCGATGTGCTCGGCGCCTTCCCGCTGCCGGTGGAGGTGATCCCGATGGCGCGCAGCTATGTCGCGCGCGAGCTGGTCAAGCTGGGCGGGACGCCGGTCTGGCGCGAGGGCTTTGTCACCGACAACGGCAATCTGATCATCGACGTGCAGGATCTGCAGATCATGGAGCCGGCGAGGCTCGAGCAGACGATCAACAACATCGCCGGCGTGGTCACCGTCGGCATCTTCGCGCTGCGGCCCGCGGACGTGTTGTTGCTCGGCTCACCCGACGGCGTCAAGACCCTGACAGCCTGAGCGATCCGCCGGCCACGCGGCCGGCGTGCGGGCCGCCAGCGCTCAACGCTGGCGCTCAATCGGCCGGATCGGCGCGATGTCTGGCAAGGAGCCGATCCAACGCGTTGGCGAAGGCCTGCCGGTCGCGCGGCCCGAGGGCGGCTGGACCACCCGTATCGACCCCGCTGGCGCGCAGGGTGTCGAGAAAATCGCGCATGTTGAGCCTGGCGCGGACGTTCTCGGCGGTGTAGAGCTCGCCGCGCGGGTTGAGCGCCACGCAGCCCTTGGCAACCAGCTCCGCGGCCAGTGGGATATCGGCCGTGACGACCAGATCGCCCGGACTGGACAGTTGCACGATCCGATTGTCGGCAACGTCGAAGCCGGGGGCGACGCGGATGGCGTCGATGAGCCGCGACGGCGGCGTCGGGATGTCCTGGTTGGCCACCAGGGTCACCCGTACGCGCGCCCGCTCGGCCACCCGAAACAGGATCTCCTTGATCGGCCTCGGACAGGCATCGGCATCAACCCAGATTCTCATTCTTCCCCCGTTGCAGACGGCCTCGCCCGCGCCGGTGCGCGCGGTTTGATCTCGAACAGCGCCGGACAATACTTGCCGGTGACGAAGAGCCGATCGCGATCGGCATCGTAGGCGATCCCGTTCAGCACCGCCTCGCCCGACCCGCGCTCGCCGCGGGGCCAGAGCCCGTCGAGGTCCACATAGCCGAGCACCCGACCATCGGCCGGTGCAACGCGCACCAGTTGGTCCCTATGCCAGATGTTGGCCCAGATCTCGCCATGGATGTACTCCAGCTCGTTGAGCCGCTCGATCGGCCGGTCGCCGTCGTGCACGCGGATACGGCGCACCTCCCGCCGCGTCTCTGGATCCAAGAAACGCAGCGTGGAAGAGCCATCGCTGAGGATCCAGTGGCGCTCGTCGGCGGTGATGCCCCAGCCCTCGCCGCTGTAGCTGAACCGGTCGACGATCGCCAGCGTATCACGGTCGCGGATCAGACCCTGGCCGGCCTTCCAGGTCAGCTGCACGACGCGCTCGCGCCAGAGCGCGACGCCCTCGCCGAATAGGTTTGGCGAGAGCTCGCGTTGCTGCAGCACACGCCCGGTCTCGAGCTCGACCCGACGGATCGTCGAATGGCCATACCGCCCGGTGCCCTCCAATAGATCACCGTCGACACAGGCCAGTCCCTGGGTGAAGGCCCCCGGGTCGTGCGGGAAACGGTTCAGAACCACCACACCAAGGTGGGGCGCGGCGGTTGGGCCCGGCGGCCCACCGGCGGCGGCGCTGGCGCCGAGCGCGGCAAGCAACACCACGACCAGCCCGGCATGCGGGCACTGGCCCCGGCGCCCGCGGCGGGCGACCGCGTCGCCCTGGCTATTGCAGCACCACGCGGGCATTCAACGGCTGGATCGGGCGATTGTTCGGATGCCCCATGACCTCGGCGAAACGCTGGATCTGCTCCTTGGACGCGCTCACCGGCTGCTTCATCACCAGCCAGACCACCCCCTCGCTGCAGGGCGGGGTGGTCAACGAGCCGTCGAAGCGATAGTAGTCGCGCTCGGCGGGCAGCAGGTCACCCGCGGAGGCGGGGTTGGCGAGCCGATGCTCGGCCCCCGGCTCGGTGGGCATCCCGGCCCAGGCGTCGGCCAGCGCCGGATTGGCAGCCCCTTGCTCGAACATCAGGGCGACCACCGCCAGATTGCCATCGGCGTCGGCATGCACGAGATGCGCCTCCATCGGAAACGCCTTGCCAGAAATATGGTTTTCGCTGGGCGTGTGGAAATGGAACTGCTTGAGCGCGTACTCGTGTCCGTTGACGGTGATGGAGCTGCCCGGCTCGTAATTGACCTGAATCGTATGGCCGTTGTTGACCTCGTCGACACCACCAGCAACATAGTGGAACGCGATCGGCTCGAGCTCGGCGGTGACGAAGCCGGCGAGGTCGACTGGTGACTGGTTCTTGCCTGTCTGGCACGTGACGAACTGCTGATCGAGCTCTCCCCAATGCACTGGCCCCTCCGGGCCGGCGTAGCCCCAGTGCGGACCACTGCCAGCGAAGGCGACTCCGGTGATGGTCAGTAGGCCGGTAGCCAGCGTGGCAATGCGGGAGCGTTGGGCGTGGTTCATGCGTGTCCTCGTCGTTGAGTCGTGTAGGGGCATGCGCCAATCAGGCGACATGGCCGCGGCGCGCGGCGCCGGCAACTATAACGCCCACTCGGCCGTGCGTGCGATTCGATCATCCGCCCTGTGCCTTGCGCTCACGCCGGCGCCGATGCAACACCGGCTCGGTGTAGCCGTTGGGCTCGTGGCGGGCGTTGAAGATCAGCTCGCTGGCGGCGTGAAACGCGATGCCGTCGAAACCGGGGGCCATCGGGGAGTAGTTGGGATCGCCGGCGTTCTGGCCGTCCACTACCGCGGCCATGCGCCGGAGCGTCTGCTGAACCTGGGTGCGGCTGACGACGCCATGGTGCAGCCAATTTGCGACGTGCTGACTGGCAATGCGCAGGGTCGCGCGGTCTTCCATCAGGCCGATGCCATTGAGGTCCGGCACCTTGGAGCAGCCGATCCCCTGGTCGACCCAGCGCACGACGTACCCGAGGATCCCCTGACAATTGGTTTCCAGCTCGTGCTGGATGTCGTGCGCCGACCAGGCCGAGGGGTCGGCAATCGGGATGCTCAGCAGCGCTTCCCGCGTCGCGCGCGCTCCGCCATCGGCCAGCTCAGCCTGCCGCGCGGCGACATCGACCTGGTGGTAGTGCATCGTGTGCAGCGTCGCCGCGCTCGGCGATGGCACCCAGGCGCAACTGGCGCCAGCACGCGGGTGGCCGATCTTGGTCTCGAGCATCGCGGCCATCTCATCGGGCATGGTCCACATGCCCTTGCCGATCTGGCCGCGCCCGCGCAGCCCGCATGCGAGACCGATGTCGACATTCCAGTCCTCGTAGGCGGTCAGCCAAGCCGTGGTCTTCATGTCCGCCTTCCTCGGCATCGCACCCGCCTCCATGTCGGTGTGGATTTCGTCACCGGTGCGGTCGAGAAAACCCGTGTTGATGAAGACCACCCGCTCGCTGGCGCGGCGGATACACGCCTTCAGGTTGATCGTGGTGCGTCGCTCCTCATCCATGATGCCGATCTTGATCGTATTGCGCGCCAGACCCAGAGCATCCTCGATGCGAGCACACAGGTCGACAGCGAGTTGGACCTCGTCGGCACCGTGCAGCTTGGGCTTGACGATGTAGACACTGCCGCGGCGCGAGTTCTGATAGCGGCCCAGCCCCTTGAGATCGTGCATCGCCGCGAGCACGGTGACCATGCCGTCGAGGATACCCTCGGGAATCCCCTCGCCCTCGGCGTTCACCACGGCATCGGTGCACAAATGATGGCCGACATTGCGCACCAGCATCAGGCTGCGACCCGGGAGGCTCAGCGGCCTTCCGTCGGGAGCGGTGTAGTGGCGATCGGGATTCAACCCGCGGTTGACCAGACGTCCGCCCTTGCTGAACCGCGCCGTCAGATCGCCGCGCATCAGCCCGAGCCAGTGCCGGTAGACGGCGACCTTGTCCCACGCGTCGACCGCGGCCACCGAGTCCTCGCAATCCTGGATCGTGGTGAGTGCCGATTCCAGCACGATGTCTTTCACCCCGGCGGGGCTGGCGCGGCCGACGGGATCGAGGCGGTCAATCTGAATCTCGATGTGCAGGGCGTGGTGACGCAACAGCACCAGGCTCGGGGCCTCGGGCGCACCCTGGAACCCGGCAAACGCCCCCGGCTCGGCCAGTCGGGCGGTACCCCCATCGGCGAGGACGCCGACCAGCACGCCCGCGGCGACGCGATAGCCCACGAGCTCCCGATGGGATGCGCCCGCGAACGGGACATGGGCATCGAGGAAGGCGTTGCCCGCGTCGACCACGCGGCCCGCGCGAACCGGGTTGAGGTCCGCACCGCGCTCGGCGCCACCGCTCTGCGGGATCGCATCGGTGCCATAGAGCGCATCGTAGAGACTTCCCCAGCGCGCATTGGCCGCGTTCAAGGCGTAACGGGCATTGTTCACCGGGACCACCAGCTGCGGCGCGGCGACCGCCGCGATCTCGGGGTCCACGTTTGCGGTGGTGACGAGGAAATCCGGCCCCTCGGGCTCCAGGTACCCGATCGAGCGCAGGAAGCCCTGATAGGCCGGTTGGTCGGCGGGCATGCCACGATGAGCCCGATGCCATTGGTCGATCCGCGCCTGCAGCTGATCGCGTCTCGCCAGGGCCTCGCGGGTCCGGGGAGCGAGCTCCTCGCAGATCCGTCTCAAGGCGTCCCAAAACGGGTCCGGGGAGATCCCGGTGCCGGGCGCAATCTCCTCGGCGACCAGATCGTAGAGGGGTTTCGCGACCCGCAGGCCGCCCACGTCGATACGTTGGGTCATGTTCTCGTGCCTCTGCGTCCAGCGGTGGTCTCGGCGAGCAGTCGCCGAGTACTGCGCTAGGAATAAAGCGGATGCCAGCCCGAGGCAAACATGGAAGGATGAATTATCTCAACCCAATCGATTCGGATTCTCAATGAATCGGCGACCCACCCCACGCCGAACCCGTGCCTGGAGCGGCCTTACCCTGCGCGAGCGGTGGCATCGCCGGGGCCCGAGTAGAAGGCAAGGATCAGTTCCCAGGCATCCTCGGCCGTCTCGACATAGCTGATCAGCTCCTTATCTCTCGCATCGATCGTGCCCTCGGCGACCATCGCATCGAGGTCCAGGATGCGTTCCCAGTACTCCCTGCCGAAGAGCAGGACCGGGACGCGCTCCACCTTGCGGGTCTGGATCAGGGTCAGGGTCTCGAAGAGCTCGTCGAGCGTACCGAACCCGCCGGGGAACGCCACCAGGGCCCGGGCACGCAGCAGAAAGTGCATCTTTCGCACCGCGAAGTAGTGAAACTGGAAACAGAGCTCCGGCGTCACATAGGGGTTTGGCTCCTCCTCATGTGGCAGCACGATGCCCAGTCCGATGCTCTTGCCGCCGACATCGGCGGCACCCCGGTTGGCGGCCTCCATGATGCCCGGTCCGCCGCCCGTGACCACGACGAAGTCGCGGTGCCCGTTGTGCTGCGATACCCGGGTGATGATCTCCGCCAGGCGCCGCGCCTCGTTGTAGTAGACCGATTTGGCGGCGATACGCCGGGCGACCGCCACCGCTGCGGCCAGGCACTCGTCATCAGGGCTCGCCGCGGCGAGATGCTCGGCCTCCTCGAGCCGGCGGGCGGCCCGCTGCGGCTCAGGGATGCGGGTGCTGCCAAAGATCACCACGGTCGAGTCGATCCCCTGCTCCTGTTGCAGCAGCTCCGGCTTGAGCAGCTCAAGCTGAAGCCGCACGGGACGCAGCTCGGGGCGTTCGAGAAACCCGGTATCGATGTAGGCGAGGCGGTAGGACGGGGAGTCGGTCTGGGGTGTGCGCTCGAGGTGGGCGACGGTCTGCGCGTCGTCGGCGGCGTTCGGATCGTGGCGCGCGGGGGGGCAAGGGGTGGTCATATCGGCTCAGTGCTGGCTAAACAGGTGAAAGGTCGGTCGTGAGCGAGGCTCGGCGGCGGCACCTCCCCGGCAACCGCCGCGGCCGCGGGTGTCGGGTGTCGAGACCGCAATGGGCGCCAAGCTCACCAACTGCAAGCGTTTCCGGGCCGAGCCACGGAAGCCCTCGTCGACTCAGTCACCCAAAGCGACTGAACATGGATTGAGCCGGAAACCACGCCTTTGGCTCGCGCGCTGATTCAACGCCGCGAGGGCATTGCATCGGCCTCTCCCAAAGGCATTGAAGACGGGGCGTGGCGGCGCCGCAGCCGGTTCGGACGACGCCGAACGGGTCGTCGGAGGATACCCGATTCGGGTTGCCGGGTCTTGCTGCCCCGGGCGGTGGCGAGGACCGCCCGGTGGACCCGCTGGCACGGCGGGCCCGCGCCGGTGCCCGAGCTCGCGGCACCGACTGACAGCCCCGCGGGCCTGGAGTACACTGCGTCCCATGAAGCGGGACGTCGGCGTGATCATGGACCCCATCGGGGCCATCAAAATCCGGAAGGACAGCACCTTCGCCATGATGCTTGCCGCGCAGCGACGGGGCTGGCGGCTGCACTACATGGAGGTCGGCGACCTGTTCCTGCGCGATGGCCGGGTGCTCGCGCACATGCGTCCGGTCGAGGTCACCGATGACCCGGCCGGTTGGTACCGCCTCGGCGATACCGAGACCCGCCGGCTGGATGCGCTGGACAGCGTGCTGATGCGCAAGGACCCGCCATTCGACATGGAGTACATCTACTGCACCTACCTGCTCGAGCTGGCGCAGCAGGCCGGCTGTCTGGTGGTGAACGATCCGCGCAGCCTGCGGGATGCAAACGAGAAGCTCTTCACCGCGCACTTCCCGCAGTGCTGCCCGCCGCTGTCGGTGATGCGCCGCGCCGCGGACCTGCGCGCGTTTCTGGCCGAGCATGTCGACATCATCCTGAAGCCGCTCGACGGCATGGGGGGGCGCTCGATCTTTCGCGTGCGCCTCGGCGACCCCAACACCGGCGTGATCATCGAGACACTCACCGATCATGGCCGGCGCTTCTGCATGGCCCAGCGCTTCATCCCGGAGATCAACGAGGGCGACAAACGCGTTCTGATCGTGGACGGGGAGCCTGCGCCCCATGTGCTGGCACGGATCCCCGGTGCCGATGACTCGCGTGGGAATCTCGCCGCCGGCGCCAGCGCCGAGGTCCGGCCGCTTGGCGCACGCGATCACTGGATCGCCGAACAGGTCGCCCCGGAGCTGCGCGCCCGCGGCATCCTGTTTGCCGGACTCGACGTGATTGGCGACTGGCTGACCGAGGTCAACATCACCAGCCCAACCTGCATCCGCGAGATCGATGCCGCGACCGGCAGCGACATCGCGGGCGAGCTCATGGACGCGATCGAGCGTCGACTCGATGCACGCTAAATTCCTGCTTCCGCGTCTCGGCACCCTGTTGGTGCTGACGCTGCTCGCCGGCTGCAGCGCCGACGAAACCCCGGTCCACACCACGCAGTTCGTGGCCTTTGGCTCGGCAGTCGGCCTCAGCCTGGTCGGCCTGCGCAGCGACGATGCAGTGGCCACCGCCGCCGAGGTCGAACGCGACATCCTGAGCATGGAGCGGACCTGGCACGCATGGAAACCGGGGCCGATGGTGCGGGTCAACGAGCTGTTGGCCACCGGCGAACCCTTCGCCGCACCACCGTCACTGCTCCCGCTGTTGCGCAAGAGCCAGCAGCTTGCGTTGCAGAGCGACAACCTCTTCAATCCGGCGATCGGTCAGCTGATGGCGCTCTGGGGCTTCCAGACAGACACGCCCGAATGCCGCCCGCCACCGTCGCGGCGCGCAATCGAGCAGCTCGTGAAGGCTCGGCCCAGCATCGCCGACATCGCTATAGACGGCGTCATGATCCAAAGCGACAACCCGGCCGTGAAGCTCGACTTCAACGCCATCGCCAAGGGCTACGTCTCCGACGTCGTGATGGGGAACCTCACGGCGCGGGGCGTGCGCAATGCCATGATCAATGCCGGCGGCGATGTGCGTGTCATGGGGAACCGCGCCGGGCGCCCCTGGCGCGTGGCGATCCACCGAGCCAACGGCACCGGCGTGTTCGCGGTGTTGAACCTCAGTGGCGAGGCCAGCGTCTATACCAGCGGCGATTATCAACACAACTTCATCTACGGTGGAAAGGTCTACCATCATGTCATCGATCCGCGCACGGGGTGGCCTGCCGACGGGATCAAGGCGGTTACCGTGCTTCACTTCGGCGACGCCGCGACTGCCCAGGCGGCCTCCGCCGCGCTGATGATCGCGGGCCTCGAGCACTGGCATGAGATTGCGCAGCGCATGGGCATCCGCTACGTCATGTTGACCGACGAGGCCGGCACCGTGCATATGACCCCCGCCATGGCCGAGCTCGTCGAGCTGATCGACAGCGACGCCGACATCACGCTGAGCGAACCCGTGGCTGAGGAGACCGGGCCCCGCTGAGAATTCCCGATGACCGCGACTGGCACCGCCGCGCTGCTGGAAGCCACCCCATCCAGGGTTGATCGAGGGCAACTGCGCCGGCTCGGCGCGGCCCTGGCGATTGCGCTCGCGCTCCACGCACTCGTCATCTTCGGCATCGGCATCAAGCGGCCGGCGCCCCCGCCGCGAACGACGCCCCCCGCCATCGAGGTCATGGTGGTCCGCGACGCCGGGTCCCGGCCCGAGCAGCCCGACCCGTCCGCGGTCGCGGCACAGACCAGCCGCGTCGGCGAGACCCTGGTGCCGCTGCCCGAGATCGCCGCCCCACCGCCGCCGCCATCCCCGCCGCATGGCGTGGACAACGAGCTGCAGGGCCTGGAGCTCGACACCGACGCCGAGCAGGCCAGCGCGCTCGAGCCTGACGCGCCGTCACCATCGGCCGCGGAGCCTGTCTCATCGCTCGCCCCCCTTCCGGAGCCCCCGGCCGAGCCCGTCCCCGAGCCGCCACCGGAACCGCAATTGCCCGAGCCACCGGCAATGCCCGCGGAGCCCGCCGAGGCGGAGCCGGCGGTCCTCAGCGCGACCCTGTCGCCCGATGCCTTCAGCGCGCCCGCACCGATGCGCGGCCCAACCGCGGCCGATATCCTCAACAGCCGCAACTCGGAGATCGCGTTGCTCACCAAGCGCATCAATGCGCAGGGCAGCGCCTATGCCAACCGCCCGCGCCGCAAGGCCATCAGCACCAGCACCCGGGAATACCGTTACGCGAGCTACATGGAGGCCTGGCGCCGCAAGGTCGAGCGCATCGGCAATCTGAACTATCCGGAGGAGGCCCGCGAGCGCGGCCTCTATGGCAGTCTGATCCTGCACGTGGCCGTGCGCGCCGATGGCAGCCTGGAGGGCGTGCGCGTGGTGCGCTCCTCGGGCCATGCCGAGCTGGATCAAGCGGCAATGCGCATCGTCGAGCTCGCCGCCCCATTCTCTCCATTTCCCGCGGATATCGAGGCCGAGACCGACGTACTCGACATCACCCGCACCTGGCAGTTCCAACGTAACAACCGCCTCGGCTGGGAGCGCTAGCAGGGGCTCTCCGGTCCGGCCCACCCGGGGCCGGTGATCGGCTTAGTGCTTGCCTCGCGAACGGGCGGTCTGGATACTATGGCGATGGGCTTTGCAACCTCTCTCACCAATCACTTCCTGATCGCGATGCCGGGTCTGCAGGATCCGAACTTCTCGCGCACCGTAACCTATGTCTGTGAGCATACGGAGCACGGGGCGATTGGTATCGTCATCTACCGACCGATCGAGATCCAGCTCGGTGAGGTCCTCGAACAGCTCGACATCGTGGTCCGCTCACCCGAGGCCGCGGGGGCCACCGTGTATCTGCGCGGTCCGGTGCAGACCGACCGCGGTTTTGTCATCCATTGCGGACCACTGGAGTTCGACTCCACGCTGCGCATTGCGGCCGACATCCGCGTCACCACCTCGCGCGATGTGCTCGAGGCCATCGCAGAGGGGCGTGGACCAGCCCAGAGCCTGATCGCCCTGGGCTACGCGGGCTGGGGCAGCGGCCAACTCGAGGACGAGCTCAGTGCCAACGCCTGGCTCAACGGCCCCGCAAGCGATGACATCATCTTCAATCTGCCGCCGACGCAGCGCTGGCAGGCGGCCGCGCAGCTGCTCGGCGTCGATCTCAACCTGCTCAGCGGCGAGGCTGGCCACGCCTAGCGGCGGGCCCCGACGTGCCAACCCTGCTGGGCTTCGACTTCGGACCGCGCAAGATCGGCGTCGCCGTCGGTCAGACCGTCACGGGCTCGGCCACCGCATTGGCCACGCTGCGCAGCCGGGGCAACAAGCCCGATTGGGCGGGCATCGAACGGATCATCCGCGAATGGCAGCCGCGGGCGGCGGTACTGGGGCTACCCTTCAACATGGACGACACCGAGGAGGACTGGACCGGGCAGATCAGACGCTTTGGCCGCCAACTGCAGGGTCGCTTCGGGCTCGAGGTGCACCTGATCGACGAGCGCCTGACGACGATCGAGGCGCGTCGGCGACTCGGTCCGCGGGCCGCTTCAACCGACGCCGTCGATGCGATGGCGGCCAAACTGATATTGGAAACCTGGCTCTGTGAGCAACACTGACGTCTGGAAAACCGCCGCGGAGGTCGATGCCGCCATCGCCGCCATGACCCAACAGCTCTCGGCGCTGCTCGCTTCCCGCGGCATCGATCGACCGCTGATGATCGGCATTCACACCGGCGGCGTCTGGGTGGCGGAACGACTTCACCAGCGACTCGGGATTGTTGACCCCCTCGGGCAGCTCGACATCTCGTTCTATCGTGACGATTTCACCCGCATCGGCATGCACCCGCAGGTGCGGCCATCGCGACTGCCGGTGCCGGTGGATGATCGCCATATCTGCCTGGTCGACGACGTGCTGCAGTCCGGACGCACCATCCGGGCGGCGCTCAACGTCCTGTTCGACTACGGCCGGCCCGCCTCGGTGCTACTCGCGATCCTGGCCGAACGCGATGGACGCGAGCTGCCGATCGAGCCCAATGTGATTGGTCTGCGGGCCAGCCTCGAGCCCGGTGAGCAGATCAAGCTCTCGGGGCCCGATCCGTTGGTCCTCGAACGGGGTCTGGCGCCCTATCCGCGCCGACCGGCTGCCGGGCTGGAGTCCTAGCCCGGGTGGACGGCCACAGCCTGCAACTCGATGCCCATGGCAACCTCAAGCACTTCCTCACCACCGAAGGGCTGGGGCGCGGCCTGCTGACCGAGATCCTCGACAGTGCCGAGGGCTTTCTCGGGGTCGCCCAGCAGGCGGTCAAGAAGGTGCCCCTTTGCCGCGGCAAGATCGTCGCCAATGTCTTCTTCGAGAACAGCACCCGCACGCGGACCACGTTCGAGCTTGCCGCGAAACGCCTGTCGGCCGACGTGCTCAACCTCAACATCGGCACCTCCGCCACGGCAAAGGGCGAGAACCTGCTCGATACGCTGCGCAATCTCGAGGCGATGCACGTCGATATGTTCGTCGTCCGCCACGCCGAGAGTGGCGCGGCCCATTTCATCGCCGCGCACGCGGCACCCCATGTCAGCGTGATCAACGCCGGTGACGGCAGCCACTCGCACCCGACCCAGGGCATGCTCGACATGTTCACGATCCGCCGGCACAAGGGGGCCTTCGAGCCACTGCGGGTGGCCATCGTCGGCGACGTGCTGCACTCGCGCGTGGCGCGCTCGCAGATCTCCGCGCTCAACGCCCTCGGCACCGGGGAGGTACGCATCATCGCGCCGCGCACCCTCATCCCCACTCGCGCCGAGGAGGCGTTGGGCGTGCGCGTGTTCCACGACCTGCGCGAGGGTATCCGCGACGCCGATGTCATTATCCTGCTGCGCCTTCAGCGTGAGCGCATGGCAGGCGCCTTCCTGCCCAGCGAGCATGAGTATTTCCACCTGTTTGGCCTGACCGAAAAACGGCTCGCGGCGGCGAAACCGGACGCCATCGTGATGCATCCGGGGCCGATCAACCGGGGCGTGGAGATGGACTCACGGGTGGCCGACGGCTCGCACTCGGTGATCCTGGAGCAGGTCAGCAACGGTCTGGCGGTTCGAATGGCGATCATGTCCATGTGCATCGGCACACAGAATCTGCGTGGCCAGGAGGCGGCCGATGTCTGAGCGCTCCGCCGCCTTTCCCCCTATCCGTATCAGTATCCGGGCCGGCCGTCTGATCGATCCCGCCAGCGGCGTCGATCGGATCACGGATCTGCACCTTGCCGACGGGCGGGTCGCCTCGCTCGGACAACCGCCAGCCGGCTTTGTCGCGGATCGGACCCTCGATGCCGACGGGCTGGTCGTGTGCCCTGGCCTGGTCGATCTGTGCGCCCGCACCCGGGAGCCTGGGCTGGAGCAGAAGGCGACCATCGCCAGCGAGACGCGGGCCGCTGCCGCGGCCGGCATCACCACGCTGTGCTGTCCCCCGGACACCCAGCCCGTGATCGACACCCCGGCGGTCGCCCAGTTGATCATGCAGACCGCGGAGCGGCTCGGTTTCGCCCGTGTCCTGCCGGCTGGCAGCCTGACACGCGGCCTGGAAGGCACCCAGATCAGCGAGATGGCGGCCCTGCAGCAGGCCGGCTGCCCGGTGGTGAGCCATGCCGACCGGCCGATCCGCAATACGCAGGTCCAGCGCAGGGCCCTGGAATACGCCGCCACCTACGGGCTGACCACGTTCCTGCATCCCGCCGATGCATGGCTCAGCGAGGGCGGCCTGATGCACGAGGGCTGCGTCAGCACCCGCCTCGGCCTGCCGGGCATTCCCGAGGCGGCCGAGACGGTCGCGGTGGCGCGCGATCTGGCCCTGGCCGAGCAGACCGGGGCACGCATCCACTTCCGCGGCCTCTCCACCGCCCGCGCCACCCAGATGCTCGCCGAGGCGCGCGCACGGCAGGTGCCGGTCACCGCCGATGTCAGCGCACACCAGCTGTTTCTCACCGAGGCCGATGTCGAGGGCTTTGCCGCCAATGCCCACGTGATCCCGCCCCTGCGCACCGAGACCGACCGTCAGGCGCTGCGCGCGGCGTTGGCCACCGGCGTGATCTCGGCCATCTGTTCCGACCACCAGCCCCACGAGGCCGATGCCAAGCTCGACCCCTTCCCGCAGACCAAACCAGGCATCTCCGCGCTGGAGACCTTGCTCCCGTTGACGCTACGGCTCGCCGAGGAGACCGCCCTGGGGTTGAGCGCGGCGCTGGCCTGCATCACCTGCCACCCGGCCGACATCCTCGGGCTCGAGCTCGGTCGGCTAGGGCCCGGTGCCGTCGCGGACGTCTGCGTCTTCGACCCCGACGAGCATTGGATCCCCGGGCCGGACACCTTCTATAGCCGGGGACACAACAGCGCGTTCACCGGGGTCGGAATGCGCGGGCGGGTGCACTGGACGCTGCTTGCGGGCCGGGTGGTGTTCGACCGGCACGAGGGGCCTTGCTGAGCCGGATACGGGCCTGGGTGATCGGCCCGGACAGGTCACATGAAACCCTCCTTGTTCTTCGCCTTGCTGCGCGCATCCGCCTTGCTGACCAGCCCCTTCTTGACCAGCTCCGACATACACTGATCCAGCGTCTGCATGCCATGGGCCTGGCCGGTCTGGATCGACGAGTACATCTGCGCGACCTTGTCCTCGCGGATCAGGTTGCGGATGGCCGGGGTGCCGATCATGATCTCGTGAGCGGCGATACGCCCGCCGCTGACCTTCTTCAACAAGGTCTGTGAGACCACCGAGCGCAGCGACTCCGACAACATGGAGCGCACCATGGTCTTCTCGGCCGCCGGAAACACGTCGACGATACGGTCGATGGTCTTCGCCGCCGAGCTGGTATGAAGCGTGCCGAAGACCAGGTGCCCGGTCTCGGCCGCGGTCAATGCCAGCCGGATGGTCTCCAGGTCGCGCATCTCGCCAACCAGAATGATGTCCGGGTCCTGACGCAGCGCCGAGCGCAGGGCCTCGCTGAACCCCAGCGTATCCTTATGCACCTCGCGCTGGTTGATCAGGCACTTCTTGCTGACGTGTACGAACTCGATCGGGTCCTCGATGGTGAGGATGTGGGCGTATTGATTGTCGTTGAGATAGTCGATCATCGCCGCCAGCGTGGTGGACTTGCCCGAACCGGTCGGTCCGGTCACCAGCACCAGCCCGCGTGGCACATTGACGATGTCCCTGAAGATCGCGGGGGCCTTGAGGTCCTCCAGCGTCATCACCTTGGACGGGATGGTACGAAACACCGCGGCGGCGCCGCGCTTCTGGTTATAGGCATTGACGCGGAAACGCGCCACGCCCGGGATCTCGAAGGAGAAGTCGGTCTCGAGAAACTCCTCGTAGTCCTTGCGCTGCTTGTCGTTCATGATGTCGTAGGTCAGCGCATGGACCTGCCGATGCTCCAGCGGCGGGACGTTGATCCGGCGCATGTCGCCATCGACACGAATCATCGGCGGAAGGCCGGCGGAGAGGTGCAGGTCGGAGGCGTTGTTCTTGACACTGAAGGCCAGCAGCTCAGCAATATCCACGGCAGACTCCGAATGGCTGGAGAGGGAATCCGGGCGCCCACCAACGACGCCTCATCAGCGGGTCGAGCACGCAGGGGGCAAATCCATACGCACTCGGGTGGCCGAAGCATGGTACCGCGGGACGCGTCCGGGGTCTCCCACTCGCAAGGCACTGGAGACACCCACCGGCGCCGGATTCAAGGCCCATGACCAAAGGGCCCACGCGCCTGCAGCCGTGTCGCCTAACCCCCGCGCCGGCTGGCGAGCACCGACTCGGCGCTGATCTTGCCCTCGGCCAGCAGACCAACCTTGTCGAGCACCTGTTGCTCGAGCTGGCGCTTGA
The DNA here is from genome assembly GCA_040775095.1 of Chromatiaceae bacterium. Lineage (GTDB taxonomy): Bacteria > Pseudomonadota > Gammaproteobacteria > Chromatiales > Chromatiaceae > JAXGTD01. Next base: position 39,221 of record JAXGTD010000008.1, read on the forward strand.
ACTTGACGATGCGCCGACGCACCGCGGGGTCGGATGCGCCGAGGATCTGTCCCGCGAGCAATCCGGCGTTGCGTGCACCATTGATTGCGACCGTCGCGACCGGCACCCCTGGGGGCATCTGCACGATGGACAGCAGGGAGTCCTGACCGGAACGCGTCGCCGTCTTCACGGGCACACCGATGACCGGCAGCGGCGTGATCGCCGCGGCCATTCCGGGCAGATGGGCCGCGCCGCCGGCGCCGGCGATGATGACCCGAAGGCCGCGGTCCGCGGCGCTCTGCGCGTACTCGTAGAGGCGTTTGGGCGTGCGATGGGCCGAGACGATGGTCATCTCGTAGGGGATGCGCAACTCGTCGAGCGCGTCGGCCGCGGCCTGCATCACCGGCAGATCCGAGTCGCTCCCCATGATGATTCCCACGATCACCGGCTGGTCGGGCTTGCCGTTCATGGATGGTCCTCCCCGCTGATCTCGATGAGCTCGCGCACATGCTCCGCCTTCTCCCTGGCGTTGTCGATGTCGGTGTCGAGCACGGTCACATGCCCCATCTTGCGATGTGGACGGGTGGAGGCCTTTCCGTAGATGTGCACCGAAACGCCGGAAATGGCCAGCGCCGCCTCCAGGCCGTTGATGACCGGACGTCCGGTGTGGCCAGGCGCGCCGAGCAGATTGATCATTGCCGCGGGACAGAGCAGATCGGTTGCCCCCAGCGGCAGCCCGGTGATGGCACGCAGGTGTTGCTCGAACTGGTCGGTGACACAGGCCTCGATGGTGTAGTGCCCGGAGTTATGGGTACGCGGGGCCACCTCATTGACGAGCAGATCCCCATCGGCGGTCAGGAACATCTCGACACCAAAGATCCCGACGCCGCCAAGGGCCGCGACGGTACGCTCCGCCAGGGCCCTGGCCGCTTGCGCCAGCGAATCGGGAATCCGTGCCGGCGCCAGCAGCAGATCGAGGATATTCTCGCCGGTGCGAAAACACATCTCCACCGGCGGATAGCAGCGGCTCTCCCCATGCTGGCCCCGGGCCACCATCACCGCGACCTCCTTCTCCGCCGGGATGAAACGTTCGACCAGCGATGGCGGCACCAGGTGGCGGCTGAATTCGGCGGCCGTATGCATCACCGCCACGCCCCGACCGTCATAGCCCCCGCGCCGCAGCTTCTGCACCAGCGGATACCCGAAACGCTCGAACGCGGCCGCATCCGGCTCATCCATCGGCACGAACTCGGCATTGGGGATGCCGGCGGCGTCGAGCACCTGCTTTTGGCGCAGCTTGTCCTGCACAACGGCCAGAAGATCGGGGGACGGGAAGATCCGCCGACCCTCGCGGACCAGCTCGCACAGCGCGTCGGTATCGATGTCCTCGATGTCGAACGTGGTTACATCGCAGGCCTCGGCCAGCTCGCGCAATGCCGCCGGGTCGTGATAGTGGCCGACGATCTGATGCCCGGAGAGCTGACCGGCCGGCGAGTTTGGCTGGGGGTCGAGCACGCAGCAGGTACAGCCGAGCTTCTTGGCCGCCCTGACCATCATGCGGCCGAGCTGCCCGCCACCGATGATACCGATGCGGGCGACGGGATAGGGATAAGAATCCATGGCGTGGATGCTCCAGTCAGGCCGGACGATGGCGCGCGAGGTCCACCCGGGGACGCCCGCCTCGGCTCATCGACAAGCGACCGAACGGGGGGCCGACCTGGCACGAGACCTCAATGCCCGGGCGGTGCACAGGAATAAGGCCACATCGGCCCATACGCTATGACCTCCATCGGATGCTCCCCCGGGCGCGCTGTCGGCTCGGTTCGTCCAACTAGGCCGGCGGCTGTCGCACCGGGAAAGGGTGAAATGATACGCGCAAGGCCGTCCTGGCTCCAGAGATTGCGGCCGCGATTCGGGCCGCCCATGGAGGGCGGCGCCTGAGCGGGCAGCCCAGCCTTGACGACGCGGCCGGTTGGACCCGCGCCATCCCAGGCAACAAAAAACGGGGCCCGAAGGCCCCGTTTTTCCATCCACGGACTGATCGGAAGGATCAGAAGCTGTGGATCATGCCGAGCGAGAAGCCGTCCCACGAAGGCACGCCACCGAGCGCGGTCGGCAGATCGTCGGAGTCGTCGTCGACCTGGGTGTACAGCACGTACGCCTTGGTGCGCTTGCTGAAGTTGTGGTCGAACGCGATCGCCCAAGTGTTGCGGTTGCCGGTCAGATCGCTCTTGATGTTGTTGATGCTGATCGTCTCGCGGGTGTTCTCGCCGAACTTCTGGTCACCACGGTCGACGGCGCCGTACATGGCCTTGACCATGTTGTTGCCGAAGGCGTAGCCGGCCTGGACCTGCCACAGCGACTGCTCGGTGACACCGCCCGCGGTGCTGCCAAGGATCAGGTTGCCATCGGCGTCGACGAAGTTGTTCGTAACGCGCATCTGACCACCCGGGAGGTTATCCTGGTTCTCGTAGATCGCGGTCAGCGTGAAGCCATTCCAGTCCAGCAGACCAAGGCCGAAACGCCACTTGTTGAAGTCGTCGCCGACGTAGTTGCAGGTCGCGGTCGGCAGACCCGTCAGATCGTCGTAGCACGCGCCCGAGCCCGCATCGCTGGTGGAGGTGTTCATGAACAGCTCGTTGCTCAGCGACTCATAGGCGGCCGACGCGTAGAACGGGCCGTTGCTGTAGATCGCCGCCAGCGAGTAGGCGCTTGCGATCGAATCGGAGTTGATGTTCGGGCCAAAGCCGGCGGTGGCACCACCCGGGGCAACCAGGGCGCCCGCGAACGAGAAGCCGGAGAAGCTCGGGCTGATGTAGGCGATGGCATTGTTCACGCGCAGGTCGTTGAACCCGACCGTGCCGTTGTAGTCAGCCATGGTGTCGGCGAAGAGGTCCAGCTTACCGGTGGAGATCTTCAGCGGGGTGTCATGACGGCCGACCAGCGCGGTACCGAAGGCGCCGGCCAGACCGACGAAGCTGTTACGCATCGTGACGCCGGTGTTGCCGCTCGGGATGTTGTCGGTGGTCGCCGAGAGCTCGACGCCAAACTCGACCTGGTAGATCGCCTTCAGACCATTGCCCAGATCCTCGGAGCCCTTGACACCGATGCGGTTGGCGCGACCCTCACCCTGGATGTAGCTGCCCTGCCCCGCAACACCCCAGCCAGCGAAGTTCTGGCCGGCGGTCCCGACGACCGGCTGGCCGTTGGAGTTCAGCTGCACGCCGGTCCCGACGATTGGATCGGTGTTGTAGATCAGATTACCACTGGCGTCCTTACCAACCACCACGGTGCCCGGGGCCGCCACGCCAGTCGCCGTCTCATAGATCGGCGCGATCGCGTTGGTGACGTCCTGATAGTCGATCGAGACGTTCAGCTTACCGTACAGGGTGGCCTCGGCCATCGCGGCTGCCGGAGCGGCCATGGCCGCGGCGACTGCCAAAGTGATGAGCTTTTTGTTCATCGGGTTCTCCGCTGTTGTGAAAATATTGAAAGACTGCTTAAAGCTAGCGCAATCGTGTCTTGCGAGGAGAATATTAGACCAAGGCGCAACATGACGCAACAGTTTTTTCGAAAAAAGAGACAAAACCGCGCGATGTTGCTTATCAGACACACCAACTCGACAAAACTGCACCAACGGGCCCGCTTCCTGGCCCTGGCAGGGATCAATACCCCGCTCAAAGCACCCGGCGGGGACGGACAGAGGAGAGGGCGGTGAGCACGCCCCGCCACAAACTCGGGAGGGCCAGACGCAAAAAGGCCGGCTTGAAGCCGGCCTTTTTGCGTCTGTTGGCTGGGGGACAAGGATTCGAACCTTGGTTGACGGAGTCAGAGTCCGTAGTCCTGCCGCTAGACGATCCCCCAGGAAACGGGTTTCGAATTAGCTCGGTGCCATTCGCCTTCTTGTGTCCTGTATTCTACTCGGAGCGTTCCCTGTCGGCGAGCCACCGACCCTGCGACGTTCCTCTTCCCTGTACTGCGATCACCAAGCGCTGCCTGGCCGAGTCGATGCAGCCGAGCGCTTCCGCCACTCGAGCCTTGGTAGCGCACAACGACGATGCGGCATACGGGGCGCTCGCGGTGAGCGGCCCGCCCATCGACTCATCGTTTCGAGAACTGCGGGCGCTTGCGTGCCTTGTGCAGACCGACCTTCTTGCGCTCGACCTCGCGGGAATCACGGGTCAGGAAACCGGCCTGACGCATCGGGGAGCGCAGATTCTCGTCGAAGTCGACCAACGCCCGGGCGATGCCGTGACGGATCGCGCCGGCCTGCCCGGTGTTGCCACCGCCCGTGACGGTGATGCGCAGATCGACGCGATCGGCCATCGATACCGCCTGCAGCGGCTGGCGGACCACCATGCGTGCCGTCTCGCGCCCAAAAAACTGTTCCAACGTGCGGCCGTTCACGCTGATGTTGCCCGACCCCAGGGTCAGGAACACGCGTGCCGCGGAGCTCTTGCGGCGACCGGTAGCGTAGTGCATATCCGACATGGCTGTCTCTCGTCTATCCTGGATCTTTAGAATTCAAGGGGCAGCGGCTGCTGGGCCTGGTGCCGATGCTCCGGGCCGGCAAAGACCCTGAGCTTTTTGAACATCGCGCGCCCCATGGGATTGTGCGGCAACATCCCCTTGACCGCGGCCTCGAGCACGCGCTCGGGATGTTGCTCGAGCATGTCGGAGAGGTTCATCGAGCGCAGATTGCCAATATAACCGGTGTGCCGGTGGTACATCTTGTCCTGCAGCTTGTTGCCGGTCACCCGGACCTTCTCCGCATTGACGACCACGATATAGTCGCCCGTGTCGACATGCGGGGTGTACTGAGGCTTGTGCTTACCGCGCAGACGTCGGGCAAGCTCAGTCGCGAGCCGACCCAGGGTCTTACCATCGGCATCAACGAGATACCAGGCGCGACGCACCTCGGCCGGTTTTGCGCTCTCTGTCGTCATGTCCAGTGTGCTCCAACCAAATCTGCTCTACGCGGCAGGTTCGCAATGAGAAAGACCGCGCATGTTAGCGGAGCGAACTGGTCTGCGCAACCCCCGATACGGGGGCATCGGCACCCGTGCCCAAGCGTTGCCCGCAAGCCCCCGCACGGCTCGCGACGCGGACCAAGGGTCAGTCCGACAGCATCAGCCGTGCCACCGGGCGGCCAGCGATCAGGTGTTCCTGCAGGATCTCCTCGAGATCCTCCTCGTCCACGTAGGTATACCAGACCGCCTCCGGATAGACCACGATGACCGGCCCCTCCGCGCAGCGATCCAGACAACCGGCCGTATTGATCCGCGCCCCACCGCGCCCCGTCAGGCCCAACTCTTTGGTACGCTGTTTCAGGAAGTCCCGCGATGCCTGGGCATTACACTGGTTGCAGCTCTGACTGCCATCCTCGCGCTGATTGGTACAGAAGAAGACATGGTGTCGATAGTAGGACATCGGCGCGTGCACTCCAGACTGGCGAGACGTTGCGCTAGAGTTTGCGCGATTTCGAGGTCCACACCAAGTCCCGCGAGCGCCGCCAGCGGCCCGAATGGCGCGCCCGCCACCCGAACAACCTGGCGACGGGCGCGGCTCGCGGGCGAGCTCGCGCCACCCGCGTGGCGACCATTTTGCGGAATCCTGCATTGCCGAAAACCCGTTGCACATCGCTCCCGTCCGGCCCCGGCCGCCAGGCCTCGAGCCGCACCCCGCCCGAGCAGGATCTGCTCAAGCTGGCGGACCAGTGCGTGAAGTGTGGCTACTGCCTACCTCATTGCCCAACCTTCCGGTTGCGTCGTGACGAGGCCGAGTCGCCGCGTGGACGCATCGCGCTGGTACAGGGCTGGCTATGGGGCGAGATCGGCGACGGCGAGCGACTCGACGTGCATCTGTCCAACTGCCTGGAGTGCCGCGCCTGCGAGCCGGTCTGCCCGTCGCTGGTGCAGTTCGGCCAGATCATGGACCAGGTCCGGGCCCTGCGCGCGGCGCGCCAACCGGCATGGCGGCGCCTGCTCCGGCGCGTCCGGCTGGACCTGTTCGCCGATACGGGGCGCTGGCGCCCACTGGCCCGGGCGGCGCTGCTATACCGTCGCGGTGGTCTGTCGCGAATCGCGTCGGCGCTCGGCCTGACCCGTTGGCCCCGCCTTGCACTGCTGCATCGCCTGGCCGGGAGGCTGGAGCTGCCACGCTCGCTCATTGCCGGGGCAGACGATGGCGAGCTCGAGTTGTTCCTTGGCTGCATCGCCCGCGACACGCAAGCGGCGACCGCGGAATCGGCGCGGCGGGTGCTCACCAGGCTCGGCGTCCCGGTCAGCGCGGCCAATGGCCAGGGCTGTTGTGGCGCGATACACCGCCATAACGGGGAACCCGCCGCCGCCGGCCGGCTGGCCAGACGCAATGCCGAGCTCTTCGGCGAACGCACCGTGGTCGGCTTTGCCAGTGCCTGCGTCGCGGAGATGAAGGAGCATTCGAGGATCCACGCGGTCGAGCTCTGCCGGTTCCTCGTCGACCGCGACTGGCCGGTGGGCCTGTCCGTCGCACCACTGGAGGGAACGGTCGCGGTACACGAACCCTGCTCCCATCGGAATCTGTTGCGCGACACCGCCGCCGTCTACGCGCTGCTCGGTCGCATTCCGCGGTTGCAGGTCATGCCCCTGGCGGAGAATGACGTCTGTTGTGGCGCGGCCGGCACTTATCTTCTGGACCATCCGGACACGGCCCGGGAGCTTTCCGGGCCCAAGATCGCGTATCTGCGTACACTTCGGCCAGACTATCTGGTCACCACCAACACCGGCTGCGCGCTGCACCTCGCGGTGGAGATCGAGGCCGCCGGCCTCGACATCGAGGTACTGCATCCGGTAGAACTGCTTGAACGTCAAATCGGCCGCGACCGATCCGTGGACATCCGCTAGGGATGCCCTCAACCCGGGCGGGGCGGCCGCGACCCGGCCCGCCCACCCGATCAACACCCACCGAATCACCGAGCAATGATCAGCCGCGATTTCAGTCCTCTCGACCAGACCATCGTCAATATCGACCAGGCCCTGCGCACCCTGTTCGGGCGCCCGCGGGTGACAGAGCGGGGCAATCCCGCCGAGCCCTATCCCGACGTCGATCTCAACGACAAGGAACGCGCCCATATCGGGCGACTGATGCGCGTCAACCACACCGGTGAGGTCTGCGCCCAGGCACTCTACCAGGGCCAGGCGCTCACGGCGCGACTACCCGAGGTACGCGGCCAGATGGAGCGATCGGCGCGTGAGGAGAACGATCATCTGGCCTGGTGCGAGCAGCGAATCGATGAGCTGGGCGGACGCAAGAGCCTGCTCAACCCACTGTGGTACGCCGGGTCGTTCGCGCTCGGCGCCGCCGCCGGGCTGAGCGGCGACAAATGGAGCCTGGGCTTCGTGGCCGAGACCGAGCGCCAGGTCGAAGACCATCTCGACGAACACATCGCACAGGTCCCGGGAGACGATCTGCGCACCCGCGCGATCCTCGAGCAGATGAAGACCGACGAGGTCCAGCATGCCGACGTCGCCAGGGCCGCCGGCGGCGCGGATCTCCCCGCCCCAATCAAGCTGGCGATGAGGGCGGTGTCAAAGCTGATGACCGGCGGGGCCTACTGGGTATAGCGCGGCGCTGGTTTCCGCGCCTTACCGAACCGCCCGCAACCACCCCAGCGGCCGTCTACTGCCCCCAGGCGGCCACCTCGGCGGCATGCTGGAAAGGCTCGCCAAACGCGTGCCGCAGTGCAAGCGGGAGCGGGATTGGCCCCAGCGACAGCAGGCTGTCGTGGAACCGACAGGGGTCGAATCCGTCGCCGGCGGCCCCCAGCGCGAGCCCCCTGGCGCATTCGATCAGCCGCCACCCGAGCACCCGCGCCAGCGCATCACCTGGACGCTGCACGATCGCGGCCAGGGCGGCGGTGGCCGCGCCGGGATCCGACCCCATCGGGGCCGCGGCGAGCCGTTGGGCCGCCTCCTCGACCGAGCATTGTCCCGTGTGGAGCATCAGATCGACCCTGGCTGCCGCGATCGCGGCGAGGCGTGCCCGCCATAGCGCCATGGGGTCCGGCATCAACGCCTCGTCGTGCGCGGCGAGCCGCTCGGCGAAATACAGGCCCCAGCCCCCCGCCAGCGTGGCCCGAGCGGCAAGCCGCCGTGGGAGCGAACGCGCGGCCTGACCACCGGCGAATGTCAGCAGATGCAGCCCGCCCCAACCCAGGCCAAGGCACTGCGCTCGGGCCTCCGCCGCCGTGAAACGTACGTCTTCGTCACGCGCACCGTCGGGCACGAACAACGAGCCACTGACACCGGGCAGGTCGGCGACATAGTCGACCCGCGCGGGCCCGCCCGGGGGGCCGATCGGGCCGGCCGCGACATGCAATGGCGCATCCGGCAGCGTGACCAGACGCGCCTGTCGCAAATGTTCTGCCAACAGGCTGCAGGCCTGGCTGACGCGCTCGCGACCCAAGCTGCACGGACCATCCCCAGCAGGCTCGAGAGGCTCACGCCTCGCGGATTGCGCGCCGGCCATTGCCCTGTCACATTCCTCCGCGGCCGCGTCGAGAACCGGACCGCACCCGTCCGGCCCCAGCTGCAGCAGGTGGCGGTGCCGCAACAGAAAGTCCAGGTGCTGCGCCCCGCAGCCCGCGGCACCCGCCGCGCGCGGGACGATCTCCTCGCGCAGGCCTTCGGCGTAGCTGTTCAACGCGTCGCCAGCGGCCTCGGCCAGCGTTTCCAGCTCCGCGCAGCCATCGCATTGGTCGTGCAGCCACCGGCTGCGCGCCAAGGCACGCAGGTAACGCCGCCCATCGGCGGCCGCGGCGATGGCCGCGTCGACCAACGCCGGCGGCACCAGCTCGGCCATCGGCCGCAGCTGCGACAGCGCCTGACGAAGATGGTCCGGGATCGCGCCCAACAGGGCCGCGAGGGCCTCGCGCAGATGCCTCGGACGCACCAGGGTCAGGCGGTGGACCTCCAGGAGCGGCAGAAAACGCAGCGGGTCGCGATGCCGCCAGTCACGCTCGAGCAACTCGCGGTGCTCGACCGCGGCCAGCGCGAACATCAGCTCCAGATCGACCCTGCGAGACTGATCCAGCGAGTCGAAATCCAACTCCTCGAGGGCGACGATCAGGGTCTCCAGCCAGCCGGCCAGCGCGGCGAGGTCGTCGTCGGACTGGGCCGGCAGCAGGCGGGCAAAGTCCGCGACCCCAGCGCCGAGGGCGAGGTCCGGATGGAAGCGGAACCAGACCGAAAAGAACTCCGCCGCCAACGCATCGAAGGCCGAGGCGTCAGACACCATGGATCTCGTAGTCGTGCGTGATCTCGGCCGTCGCCCCGAGCATCAGTGAGGCCGAGCAGTATTTCTCGGCGCTCAGCGCGATCGCCCGCTGGACGTGGCGCTCGCTGAGGTCGCGACCGCTGATGATGAAATGGGCATGGATGCGGGTGAACACCTTCGGATCGGTCTCCGCGCGCTCCGCGGTGAGCTCGACCACGCAGTCGGCCACGTCCTGGCGCGCCCGGCGCAGGATCAACAGCACGTCGAACTGCGTGCATCCACCCATGCCCATCAGCAGCATCTCCATCGGCCGCACGCCGAGGTTGCGACCACCGAGGTCTGGCGGACCGTCCATCACCACGGCATGGCCACTGCCCGACTCGGCCAGCATGACTACGCCTTCCACCCACTTGATACGTGCCTTCATCGCCACTCCAACAAGGTGATATCAAAATGCCCGCGAGGCCCAACCGGACAGCCACTGTTGTTTCTCCGGCGTCGGCGACAGGCTAACATGGTTCGACAAGCTGGCAACGGTTGCTAGACTCCATGGGAACGCCCCCGACAAGACATGACCGAATAATACATGCCCCCTTTCGTTCCGAAAAAAGACCCCGAATGGCGCGCGCCATTCCTGACGTTCTGCCACACCAAGCAGTACGACAAACGTGTGGATCTGATCCGTCAGGGCGAGCCCGCCGAGAGCCTGTACTACCTGATCGAAGGCTCCGTCGCGGCCCTCATCGAGGACGATGACCATCGAGAGCTGACGCTGGCCTTCATCAACGCGGGTGAGTTCATTGGTGAGATGGGGCTGTTCCTGCCGCAGAAGACGCGCAGCGTGATCGTACGCACAAGGGTCAAGTGCCGCATCGCCGAGATCAGCTACCAGCGTCTGGAACAGTTACTCGACCGGGAGCTACGGGAACACGTCAAGGGCATTCTGTCCGCCATCGGCACCCAACTCGCGCTGCGTCTGCGGCAGACCAGCCGCAAGGTTGGCGACCTGGCCTTCCTCGACGTCACCGGGCGTATCGCCGGCACCCTGCTCGAGCTGTGCAAGCAACCCGACGCGATGACCCATCCGGATGGCATGCAAATCCGCATCACCCGCCAGGACATCGGCCGAATCGTCGGTTGCTCACGGGAAATGGCCGGGCGCGTGCTGAAGATCCTCGAGGAGCAGGGCCACATCAGCGTCTCGGGCAAGACCATTGTCGTATTCAATACCCGTTAAAATCAGAAAATTATACCGATTCCACCACCACGCCAGCCGCTTCCGCCGCCAACGCCGATGCTGATCCCGGGCCAACCTGCCGACGGGTAACCCGCCGCGCCGTCGGCCCGCCAGACACGCGGCCTGGGGTCCCGTAGCAGCGGGAAGCGATACGCGGCCTCACCGACGCGACCCTCGCGAAGGCCGACAATCGGGCCGGTGGCGGTGATTTCGGTACCAGGGGGCAGGTCCGCGGTCTCGAGGTAGCCGGGACACACGACGATAAAGCGCCCCACGGTACCCGCACCCCTGCGCACTCGACCGCAGTCGTCGAGCGGGAAACCGACCATCTCCAGCTCGGTGCTCCGCTCGAGATTGCGCGCCGCCACCAGCGTGCCGCCCCAACTGACGCGCTCACCCGGGTCTGCCATGCCGCTAGCCACCCGCGCCGGCGTCACGCCGCGATCACCCAGCGGCGCGCGACAGCCGGCCGGGTCGGTCGCACAGCCCACGACCAACACCAGGCAGCACGCGAGACAGGTCACCGACCCCGGTGGCGTCACCATGGCCCGTACCAAGGCCCAAGACCAGCACCGTACCAAGAGCCAAAGCCAGGGCCGTACCAAGCCTCGACGCCGCCATAGCCACCGCCGTACCAGGGATAGCGATAGGGCCAGCCAACGGCCGGGGGCGACGGTCTTGGCCACAGCCAGTGGCTGACGGCGGCGACCACCGGATACCGGTAGGGATAATCGCCGACATCCTGCGTCTGCACGCTGACAATCGACCCCGCCACCGTGATGAGGCGGCCTCTTGCATAGTCGGCCGGATCGAGAAATCCCCCCACCTCGGCGATGAACCGGCCCTCGCCTTCGGCCTGGGCGCTCGGCTCGCCCGCGCCCACCAGTGGGCGCGCGAGGATCTCGATCCGCGTGACGCGCTCGTGGTTCTCGAGCGTCAGGATCGTCCCGCCCCAGCGGATCTGCTCTCCGATGCAGCGGCGCGGCGCGTGCCGGACCTCGGCGGGGGTGATATCCGGCTGGGGCCGCACCCGAATGGCCGTGGGTACATTGGACACGCAGCCCGCCACCAGGACCGCACCCGGCAGCAGGGACAGGCCGGTCGAGACCCGGAGCAAGCGATGGCGTGCGCGGCGGGACCACGGGAAACGCGGAGACTGTCGGATCCCGTTCAGAGCACGCCCGGAATGTCGGCCCGTCTGGTCCATGGGGACAATTACAATCCATCCTCGAGACGCCGTCCACCGCGACGATCCGCCCTACCCATTTATGTCGCCATACACGGGGCTTGTTTCGGTTTGACCCTATATTAGGGCGGCCCTTATACTGCCGGCTTTTCCGGGGGGTCGGCTTTTCCGGGGGGTCCCATTCAGACGCGCGCTGCCAACATCGGCTCCCCCGACAGGGTGCAGCTTACACGACTGCTGACGGCGCAGTTGGTGCTCGCGCTGCTCGCCGTGGTCTTGGCAATGCCGTTTGGCGCCGAACCCCTGATCTCGGTGGCGATCGGCGCCGGCGTCTGCCTCCTCGCCAACTGGGTCTTCGCACTCTGGGTATTCCGGCGCTACCGCACCGCGCACCCCGGGGAGCTGTTATTGCGGTTTTACGGTGCGGAAATCGTCAAGATCGGTATGATCCTGGCGCTCTTCGCGCTGGCGTTCACGCGGATCGAGGCCTTAAACCTGCCAGCGCTGCTCGGTACCTACTTCGCCTTGCAGGTTCTGCCTGCGCTGTTTGCGTCTCGGCCGGACGCGCTTTCGTCAAGCGAGAAATGATCGATGGCTTCTGAATCCCTGACAGCCCAGGAATACATCCAGCACCATCTGACCAACATGACGTTGGGCTGGCATCCGAGCGAGGGCCTGATCTTCGCCCACACCCCGGAGCAGGCCCAGGAGATGGGTTTCTGGGCCATCAACGTCGACAGCATGCTCTGGTCGATCGGACTCGGCGTGCTGTTTCTCTGGTTCTTCCGCAAGGTCGCCCAGAACGCGACCGCCGGTGTACCAGGGCCCGCGCAGAACTTCGTCGAGTGGATCGTCGACTTCGTCAACGAAAACGTGCGGGGCTCCTTCAGCGGCAAGAACCCGCTGGTCGCACCACTCGCGCTCACGGTGTTCTGCTGGGTCTTCATGATGAACATGATGGACCTGGTGCCCGTGGACCTGATCCCCTGGTCACTCGGACAGATCGCCTCGCTGTTCGGGGTCGACCCTCATCATTTCTACATGCGCGTCGTGCCCAGCACCGACCCCAACATCACGTTCGGCATGTCGCTGGTGGTGTTCGGGCTTGTCCTCTACTACAGCGTGAAGGTGAAGGGGTTCGGCGGCTTCGTCGGCGAGCTGACACTGCAGCCCTTTGGCAAGTTTGGCATCCCGGCCAACTTCCTGCTCGAGAGCATCAACCTGTTCTCCAAGCCGCTCTCATTGTCGCTGCGACTGTTCGGCAACATGTACGCCGGCGAGATGATCTTCATCCTCATCGCGCTGATGTATGGCCACAACCTGGTGCTGGATCTGTCCGGCGGCCTGCTGCAGCTCGCCTGGGCCATCTTCCACATCCTGATCGTCACGCTGCAGGCGTTCATCTTTATGGTGCTGACCATCGTCTATCTCGACATGGCCCACCAAGAGCACCACTGATCCCGCCGATCCGTGCTGCCGCTGACCAAGCCTCACTCTCGTTCTCTCAGCTGATCCTTAGGGGAAAATCATGGAACAATCGCTCATTATCGTCGCTGCCGGTCTGATGCTGGGTCTCGGTGCCATCGGCGCGGGCATCGGCATCGGTATCCTTGGAGGCCGTTTCCTGGAGGGCGCGGCGCGCCAGCCGGAGCTCATCCCGATGCTGCGCACCCAGTTCTTCATCGTGATGGGCCTGACCGACGCCCTGCCGGTCATCTCGATTGCAATGGGCCTGTACGCGATGTTTGCCCTCGGTGGGTGAGGACGCTTCGGTCCCGGACGGACAGGAACCGATCCCGCGCGTCCCATAACGAGGCATTCGGATGAATATCAATCTGACCCTAATCGCCCAGATGATCGCCTTCGCGGTGTTCGTCGGGTTCTGCATGAAGTACGTCTGGCCACCGATCATGGGCGCACTCGCCGAGCGCACGACCAAGATCGCCGAGGGTCTGGCTGCCGCCGAGCGCGGGCAGCACGAGCAGGAGCTCGGACGCAAGCGTGCACTCGAGGTCATGGCCCAGGCCAAGACCAACGCGGCGGACATCGTTGCGCAGGCGCAAAAACGCTACAACGAGATCCTCGACCAGGCCAAACGCGACGCCGACGCGGAAAAGGAACGTCGCAAGACGGCTGCCGACGCCGAGCTGGCCCAGGAGATCAATCGGGCGCGCGAAGAATTGCGGGAACGCGTCGCGTCTCTCGCCGTCGCCGCGGCCGGAAAGATCCTGCAAAAAGAGATCGACGCCGACGCCCACAAGGCGCTGGTCGACACCTTCGCAAAGCAGATCTAAGGCAATACCATGGCCGGAGATACCACAACCGTCGCGCGCCCCTATGCCGAGGCGGCATTCGCGCTCGCATGCGAAACCAAGACGCTGGATGCCTGGTCGAGCTCCCTCGGCCTGCTGGCCAGCATCGTCAATGACCCCCAGGTCTGGACTCAGGTGAGCAATCCGAGCGTGTCACGCGAGCGACTGCGCGATCTGATCCTCGGTGTCGCCGGCGAGGATGTCCCCGCTCAAGTCGCCGGCCTGGTGCGACTGCTGGCAGCCAACCGCAGGCTCGCGGTGCTACCCGAGGTGGCGCGCCTGTTCGACGAGCGCAAGACCGCCCAGCAGGGGTTGCGCCAGATCCTGGTGCGCAGCGCCTTCCCTCTGAGCGAGACGGAGGAGAAACAGCTGACCAGCTCCCTCAAGGCGCATTTCGGATCCGCGGTTGAGCTGACCGTCGAAGAGGATGCGAGCCTGATCGGCGGCGTCGAGATCCGCGCCGACGACGTGGTCATCGATGGCTCCATCCGCGGCAAGCTCGAGCAGCTATCCAACGAATTGCAATCCTGAACGGAACACCGCCATGCAACTGAATCCCTCCGAGATCAGCGATCTGATCAGACAGAAGATCGAGCAGCTCGACCTCAAGACCGAGGCGCGTGCCGAAGGTACGATCGTCAGCCTGACCGACGGCATCGTACGTATCTATGGCCTGTCCGAGGCCAAGTACTACGAGATGCTGGAGTTCCCGAACAACACCTATGGTCTGGCGCTGAACCTCGAGCGCGACTCCGTCGGCGCCGTCGTCCTGGGCGAGTACACCCATCTGTCCGAGGGTGACTGGGCCCGCTGCACGGGTCGCGTGCTCGAGGTCCCCGTCGGCGAGGCCCTGTTGGGGCGCGTCGTCGATTCCCTGGGTGCCCCGCTGGACGGCAAGGGACCGATCGCCGCATCGGTCACGTCGCCAATCGAGAAGATCGCCCCCGGCGTCATTGCCCGCCAATCGGTCGACCAGCCCATGCAGACCGGGCTGAAGGCCATCGACGCGATGGTGCCGATCGGCCGCGGTCAGCGCGAGCTGATCATTGGCGACCGCCAGACCGGCAAGACCGCCGTTGCGATCGACGCCATCATCAATCAGAAGGGCACCGGCGTTAAGTGCATCTACGTCGCGGTCGGCCAGAAGAACTCCTCGGTCGTGGCGGTGCAGCGCAAGCTCGAGGAGCACGGTGCGATGGATCACACCATCATCGTGCACGCGGGTGCCTCAGACTCCGCGGCGATGCAGTACATCGCGCCCTACGCCGGCTGCGCCATGGGCGAGTACTTCCGCGACCGCGGCGAAGACGCCCTGATCATCTACGACGATCTGACCAAGCAGGCCTGGGCCTACCGCCAGGTGTCGCTGCTGCTGCGCCGTCCGCCGGGCCGCGAAGCCTATCCGGGCGACGTGTTCTACCTGCACTCGCGTCTGCTCGAACGCGCCGCGCGCGTGAATGCCGAGTTTGTTGAGCGCGCCAGCAACGGCGAGGTGAAGGGAAAGACGGGATCGCTCACGGCGCTGCCGATCATCGAGACCCAGGCCGGCGACGTGTCGGCCTTCGTGCCGACGAACGTCATCTCCATCACCGATGGTCAGATCTTCCTCGAGACCGATCTGTTCAACGCCGGTATCCGGCCCGCGATCAACGCGGGCCTGTCGGTGTCGCGTGTCGGCGGCGCCGCGCAGACCAAGGCGATCAAGAAGCTCGGTGGGGGCATCCGGCTCGCGCTCGCGCAGTTTCGCGAGCTCGCGGCGTTCTCCCAGTTCGCGTCCGATCTGGACGAGTCGACGCGCAAACAACTCGCCCGTGGTGAACGCGTCACCGAATTGATGAAGCAGCCCCAGTACTCGCCGATGGGCGTCGGGGCGATGGCCGTTACCCTGTTCTCCGCCAACGAGGGGTACCTCGACGACATCGAGATCAAAAAGGTGGTCGACTTCGAGCGCGCCCTGCAGGAATACATGCGCGGCACGCAAAAGGCGCTGCTCGACAGAATCGATGCCAGCGGCGACTTCAACGAAGAGATTCAGCAGGGGCTGCACGCGGCCATCAAGGACTTCAAGGCCAACAACACGTGGTAGGCCAGTGCCAACCCCCAGCCGCCGTCCCGCGCGGTGGCCGGTGGCCGCGGATGCGCGCGAGAACGACGACCACGCAGACAGGTCCTCGGGGCGGCCCAGTGATGGGCCGGGCACCGAAGGCTGGGAGCTAAGACATGGCAGGCGCCAAAGAGATTCGCACCAAGATTGCGAGCATCAAGAGCACGCAAAAGATCACGGGCGCCATGGAAATGGTCGCCGCGTCGAAGATGCGCAGGGCCCAGGACCGCATGAACGGCTCGCGCCCCTACGCGGAGAAAATGCTCCAGGTGATCCGGCATCTGGCGAAGGCATCGCCGGAGTACCATCACAGTTTCCTGGCCCAACAGCGCGCCGTGAAACGCGTGGGCTACATCGTTGTGTCGTCCGACCGCGGGCTTTGCGGCGGACTGAACAGCAACCTGTTCCGCCGGCTTGTGCAGGAGGTGAAGGCACTGCGCGCCGAAGGCGCCGAACCCACGTTCTGCACCATCGGCAGTAAGGCGCTCGGCTTCTTCAAGCGTTTCGGGGGCAAGGTCGAGGCCCAGGTAACGCAGCTCGGGGACAAGCCCCACGTCGAGGACCTGATCGGTACCGTCAAGGTGATGCTCAACGCGTTCGAGAACGGCGAGATCGATGCGATCTACATCGCCTATAACGAGTTCGTGAACACCATGACGCAACGGCCCATGGTGCGCCAGCTCGTGCCACTGCGGGCCGAGGACGGCAGTCCAAAGGGTCCGATCTGGGACTATATCTACGAGCCCGACGCGCGCACCGTGCTCGACAACCTGCTCTCGCGCTATATCGAGTCGCTGGTCTACCAGGCGGTCGTGGAAAACGGCGCCTGCGAGCAGGCCGCGCGGATGGTTGCGATGAAGTCTGCGTCGGACAACGCGGGCAGTCTGATCGATGAGCTGCAACTCGTTTACAACAAGGCGCGGCAGGCGGCGATCACCCAGGAGATCTCCGAGATCGTCAGTGGCGCCGCGGCGGTCTGATCCACGCCACAAACGCTCGGGCATGGCCCGCGCCCGCGACCCCGAAGACCCTATTCAAACCCAGTTTCGAATCGCCGCAAGGCAGAAGAGAGGAAAGAGCTATGAGTTCCGGTAAGGTGGTGGAAATCATCGGCGCCGTCGTCGACGTGCAATTTCCGACCGGCGCAATGCCGAAGATCTACGACGCGCTCAAAATTGACTCCACCGGCCTGACCCTGGAGGTGGAGCAACAGCTTGGTGACGGCATCGTTCGCACCATCGCGATGGGTACCACCGACGGACTGCAGCGCGGCGTCGACGTCAGCAACACCGGCGCCCCGATCAGCGTGCCGGTCGGCAAGGCAACCCTTGGCCGCATCATGGACGTGCTCGGCAGCCCAATCGACGAGTTGGGCGAGATCGGCCATGAGCACAGCTGGCCCATTCACCGCGCCGCGCCCAAATATGAGGATCAGGCCAGCTCGACGGAGATCCTCGAGACCGGCATCAAGGTCATCGACCTGATCATGCCCATCGCCAAGGGCGGCAAGGTCGGCCTCTTCGGCGGGGCGGGTGTGGGCAAGACCGTCACCCTGATGGAGCTGATCCGGAACATCGCCGCCGAGCACTCCGGCTACTCGGTATTCGCCGGTGTCGGGGAACGCACCCGCGAGGGAAACGACTTCTATCACGAGATGAAGGAGTCGAGCGTCATCGACAAGGTGGCCCTGGTCTACGGTCAGATGAACGAGCCCCCGGGCAACCGTCTGCGCGTGGCCCTGACCGGTCTGACCATGGCCGAGTTCTTCCGCGAGGAAGGCCGTGACGTGCTGCTGTTCATCGATAACATCTACCGTTACACGCTGGCCGGCACCGAGGTGTCCGCGCTGCTGGGCCGCATGCCCTCCGCGGTGGGCTATCAGCCGACCCTGGCCTCGGAGATGGGCGCGCTACAGGAGCGGATCACCTCGACACGCACCGGCTCGATCACGTCGTTCCAGGCCGTCTACGTGCCCGCGGACGACCTCACTGACCCCTCACCAGCCACCACGTTCGCGCATCTCGACGCCACGCTGGTCCTGTCGCGTCAGATCGCCGAGCTCGGTATCTACCCCGCTGTCGACCCGCTGGACTCCACCAGCCGGATCCTCGATCCGAACGTGGTTGGTCAGGAACACTATGACACGGCCCGTGCCGTGCAGGGGACGCTGCAGCGCTACAAGGAGCTGAAGGACATCATCGCCATCCTGGGCATGGACGAGCTTTCCGAAGAGGACAAGCTGACCGTCGCCCGGGCCCGCAAGATCCAGCGCTTTCTCTCGCAGCCGTTCTTCGTGGCCGAGGTCTTCACCGGCTCGTCCGGCAAATATGTCTCGCTCAAAGACACCATCGCTGGCTTCCAGTCCATCGTCGATGGTGAGCACGACGCCTTGCCCGAGCAGGCCTTCTACATGGTCGGCTCCATCGATGAGGCCGTCGCCAAAGGCGAGAAGATGTGACGACGGGCGCTAACACAAGGAGGGCATTGCCATGGCAATGACCGTACATGTCGACATCGTGAGCGCGGAGGGGGCGATCCATTCGGGCACCGCGGCCATGATCTACGCACCGGGGGAGATGGGCGAGCTGGGCATCGCACCGCGCCACACGGCGCTGATCACCCGCCTGAAACCCGGCGATGTCCGCGTCGAGACCGCCGATGGCCAGATGGAGCACTTCTACGTCTCCGGCGGCATGCTCGAGGTGCAACCAGACCTGGTGACGGTGCTGGCGGATACGGCCGTGCGCGCACACGACATCGATGAGGCCGCGGCCATGGAGGCCAAGCGCCGTGCCGAGGACGCGCTCGCCGGTCACACCGCCGAGTTCGAATACGCCAAGGCCCAGGCCGAGCTTGCCGAGGCCATCGCGCAGCTTCGCGCGATCGAGAAGCTGCGGAAGATGAAGTCCCGCTGATCGCCGCGGCGCCGATCCTTCGTTCACGCCGGCAGCGATCAGCCGTCTCCGCGGGGCACAGGGATGTGTCGCCATCGTCGCGTCCCCCACCCATGGCCATCCGGGATCACCGCCCAGCACGCGGTGCCTCCCCGCCATCGCGTTCGCTCGATTTGGTCGTCCGAGCACGCCGCGCCAAGTCGCACGGACGCGCTCTCACGGACTTGGGCACATCGGCGTGCCGGGGCCGCGAGAGCGCGAGACCTGCCCCCGCACCGACCCAGGTGCCCCACGGCGCAATCGGGCCGGGATTCTACGTGGCCCGGATTTTACGCTATGCTGCCCGCAAGCCGCCCTGGAGCCGGTGCGGCGTACCCCGATCACCGCCCCGACCACATCTGTCGCGGTCCCCGGTGACCAGCACCGGCGCGCAGCGGCCATCACCAGAACGCACCGAGCATGCCAGCCATGTCTGACGCCATAATCACCACCGGCAAACTGGTCGCACTGACCTACAGCATTCGCGATGACCAGGGCAACATACTTGAACAGACGGATCTCCCGGTCACCTATATCCAGGGCGGGCACAACGAGCTCATCGGGGGCATGGACCGCGCGGTCGAGGGCAAGCGGGCCGGCGACCAGGTCGAGATCGAGCTTTCTCCCGATACCAGCGGCTTCGGCGTGCACGACCCGAGCCTGACCTTCACCGACGATATCGCCAATGTCCCACCCGACTTTCGTGTGGTTGGTGCCGAGGTATCGATGCAGAGCGAATCCGGGGAGGTTCGGACCTTTTACGTGACCAAGATCGAGGACAGCCGGCTGACGGTCGATGGAAATCATCCCCTCGCCGGCAAGCACCTGCTCGTCAACGTCCGGATTACCGACGTGCGTGAGCCGACGGTCCAGGAGCTCAGCGAGGACGCCGGCGGGGCGGCCAGACCGACCCTGCATTGAATGCGGCCCGCGTGGCGGCGCTGGACCAGATGGGTGCCAGATCCGGGCACCCGGTGTGACCGGGAGCGTATCCCCGCCAAGGCATTTCCGCACCCGCGGCCGACAAGGCCCCACACGGCGATACATTCGTTATTTCTAGGATTCGCAGGGGGAGCGCGCAATGAAACTGGGTGTCGTCATCCTCGCCGCCGGCAAGGGAACGCGTATGCGTTCGGCAATCCCAAAGGTGCTTCATCCACTGGCCGGGCGCCCACTGATTGGCCATGTGCTCGATGCCGCCCACGCCCTCGGCGCGGCGCACATCGTCAGCGTCTACGGGCATGGTGGCGATCAGGTGCCGGCGGCGATGTCCGACTCCAGCTGCTCATGGGTCGAGCAGGCCGAGCGGCTCGGCACCGGTCACGCGGTGATGCAGGCCATGCCGGCGATGGCGGAGATGGATCGCGTGCTGGTGCTCTATGGCGATGTGCCACTGATCGAGCCGGAGACCCTCGACCGGCTCGTCGCGGACAGCGCCTGCACCCAGCTTGGTCTGCTGACCATGCGACTGGCCGATCCCAGCGGCTACGGGCGCATCGTCCGCGACAAACGCGGGCATGTCCTACGCATCGTCGAGCACAAGGATGCCAGCGAGGCCGAACTGGAGATCCGCGAGGTCAACACCGGGATCATCGTCGCCGACCGCGGCCGGCTCGACGGCTGGTTGAGCCGGATCGGCAACGACAACGTGCAGGGCGAGTACTATCTGACCGATGTCATCGGGCTCGCCACCGGCGACGGCGTCGAGATCGCCACCGCGGAGCCGGAGACACTCGAGGAGGTCGCCGGCGTCAACGACCGTGCGCAACTCGCCGAGCTGGAACGCTACCACCAGCGCCGGTTGGCCAGATCGCTGATGCTGGAGGGCACCACCATCATCGACCCGGCGCGCATCGACATCCGCGGGTCCCTGCGCTGCGAGCGCGACGTGATACTCGACGTGAACCTGGTCTGCGAGGGGCGGGTGCGCCTCGGCGCCGACGTGCGCATCGGGCCCAACTGTGTCCTCAAGGATTGTGAGATCGGCCCCGGCACGGAGGTCTTCGCCAACTCGGTCATCGAGGGGGCTCGCATCGGCGCCGGCGCACGCATCGGCCCGTTCGCCCGGCTGCGTCCGGAGGCCGAGATCGGGGACCGGTGCCACATCGGAAACTTCGTCGAGATCAAGAAATCGCGGGTTGCCGAGGCCAGCAAGGTCAATCACCTGACGTACATTGGAGACGCGGACATCGGCGCCCATGTCAACGTTGGCGCCGGCACCATCACCTGCAACTATGACGGCGCCAACAAGCATCGCACGGTGATCGGCCATGGTGCCTTTGTCGGCTCCAACAGCGCCCTGGTCGCCCCGGTTACGATTGGAGCGGCGGCAACCATTGGCGCCGGCTCGGTCATCTCCCGTGACGCCCCGGCCGGCAAGCTCACGCTGACCCGGGCGAAACAGATGACCGTCGATCATTGGCAACGACCGCTCAAGCAGCCACCAGACCCAGGTCACAACGACTAGGAGCCCTGCCCATGTGTGGCATCGTCGGCGCCATCGCGCAACGTCCCATCGCGGCCATCCTGATGGAGGGCCTGCGGCGTCTGGAATACCGCGGCTACGACTCGGCCGGACTGGTCGTGCTGGGGCCGAACGGGCACCTCGAGCGGCTGCGCACCCTCGGTAAGGTCTCGCGGCTTGGTGAGGCCCTCATCGAGCATCCCCTGCAGGGTACCCTGGGCATCGCCCACACGCGCTGGGCAACCCACGGCGAGCCCTCGACACGCAACGCCCACCCCCATATCGCGCGCGAGCGCTGCGCACTCGTCCACAACGGGATCATCGAGAACCACGCGGCGCTGCGCCGTGAGCAGCAGAACGCGGGGCACCGATTCACCTCGCAGACCGACACCGAGGTGGTGGTCCACGCGATCTACGATCAACTCGCCGCGGGGCATGACCTGACCGAGGCCGTGCGCCGCAGCACCGCGCGCCTCGAAGGGGCCTACGCGCTGGGTGTCATCGACAGCGCGCATCCCGACCGCCTGGTGGCGGCACGCCAGGGCAGCCCACTGGTCATTGGGGTCGGATTCCAGGAGTACTTCATCGCCTCCGACGTGTTTGCACTGCTACCGGTCACCAACCGATTCATCTTTCTCGAAGAGGGCGATCTGGCGGAGCTGCGCCTCGACGGCCTCAAGATCTGGGACGCCAAGGGAGAGCCCGTGGAGCGTCCGATCCGGGAGTCGACGGTGGCCGCCGACTCCGCCGAGCGCGGCGAGTACCGGCATTTCATGCTCAAGGAGATCTTCGAGCAGCCGCGCGCGGTCGCCGACACGCTCGAGGGGCGCATCAGCGCCGATCGGGTGCTGCCCGAGACCTTCGGCCATGAGGCCGAGTCGGTCCTGACGGCCACCCGGGGGGTCACCATCGTCGCCTGCGGCACCAGCTTCCATGCCGGCCTGGTTGCCCGGTACTGGATCGAGGCCCTCACCGGTCTGCCCTGCCAGGTGGAGGTGGCCAGTGAATACCGTTACCGCAAGCACGTCGTGCGCGCGGGCAGCCTGTTCGTCAGCATCTCGCAATCCGGTGAGACCGCGGACACACTGGCGGCGCTGCGCATCGCCAAGCGCTCGGGCTACACGACCACGCTGGCGATCTGCAACGTGCCCGAGAGCTCACTGGTGCGGGAGTCCGATCTGGTCCTGCTCACCCGCGCCGGTCCCGAAATTGGCGTCGCCTCCACCAAGGCATTCACCACCCAGCTCGTCGCGCTGCTGCTGCTGACGCTGAATCTGGGACGCGTCCACGGCATGAGCCACGACACCGAGGCCGCGGCGGTCGCGTTGCTGCGCACGCTGCCGTCCAAGCTGGAGCAGGCGCTGGCGGTCGACGACCAGATCGCCCGGTTGGCGGAGGAGTTCGTCGAAAGGAATCACTGTCTGTTCCTGGGCCGCGGTGAGCAATACCCGATCGCGATGGAGGGTGCGCTGAAGCTCAAGGAGATCTCCTACATCCACGCCGAGGCGTACCCCGCCGGCGAGCTCAAGCACGGGCCATTGGCGCTCATCGACGAAGACATGCCCGTCGTCGCGGTGGCGCCAAACAACGCGCTGCTGGAGAAGCTCAAATCCAATCTCGAAGAGGTCCGCGCCCGTGGCGGCCAACTGTTCGTGTTCGCAGACGACCAGGTGCCGATGCAGGAGGAGCCGGGGATCCGGATCATTCGGCTCCCCGAGACCGACGACCTGATCGACCCGCTCGTGTTCACGATCCCGCTGCAGCTTCTCGCCTACCACGTTGCCGTGTTAAAGGGCACCGACGTGGACCAACCGCGCAACCTGGCCAAGGCGGTCACCGTCGAATAGCCCCCGCCCGCGAGCCCCCGCGACGAATTCACGCGGCCGGGTTCGCCGCCGTATCCGGGGCAGGCGTCCCGATGTCGCGCACCGCGCGCCGCGGATGCCGCACACGGGCGCTTACCCACTGGGAAGTGCGAGGCAAGGCCCAGCACCAGCAACAACGATCAGTCTTGATATGTCACAGCCATTTGCCGAGTTTCTTCTGCCCGATTCCCTGCTGCGCGGCCTCGAGAAGGCCGGCTGGCAACAGCCCACGGCGGTGCAGACACAAGTGATCCCGCCCGCGATGGAGGGCGCCGACCTGCTGGTGTCGGCTGCCACCGGGACGGGTAAGACCGCCGCCTTCCTGTTGCCGATGATGCAGCGCTTCACCGACAACCCGGCACCGCGCAGCGCGACCCGCGCGCTGGTGCTGGTTCCCACCCGGGAGCTGGCCCGCCAGGTCTTTATCCATTTCATGCGCCTTGGAAGCTACACCCGCCTGACCGCGGCGGTGATCACCGGCGGCGAGCCGAAGTCCCACCAGATCGCGGCCCTGCGCAAGAATCCGGAGATCCTGATTGCGACCCCAGGCCGACTGCTGGAGCACATCGGTGACGGCGAGGCGGAGTTGGGGGAGCTCGAGGTGCTGGTGCTCGACGAGGCCGACCGGATGCTCGACATGGGCTTCGCCGAGGACGTACTCGCGATCATCGCGCGCTGCCATCCCGGGCGCCAGTCCATGCTGTTCTCGGCGACACTGCACCACCGTGGTCTGACGGCGATCACCGAGCGATTGCTTCGGCAACCGCGGGTCATTACCGCCAACCCGGTGCGTGAGGAGCACCCGAACATCCTGCACCAGATCCTGCTCGGCGACGACGTGGAGCACAAGCAGCGCCTGTTGCTTTGGCTGTTGCAGCACGAGGATTACGCGAAGGCGCTGGTGTTCACCAATACCCGCGATCGCGCCACCGAGCTCGGCAACATGCTGGTCGGCGCACAGGTGCGCACGGGCGTGTTGCATGGGGAATTGGACCAGCGCGAACGCAATCGCGTCGTGGGTCTGCTCCACCGGGGGGATATCGCGGTGTTGGTGGCCACGGACGTCGCCGCGCGTGGTCTCGACGTGCCTGGCGTGCAGCGGGTCATCAACTTCGATGTCCCGCGCAGCGGCGATGACTACCTCCACCGCACGGGGCGCACGGGCCGCGCCGGCGAGCAGGGTGTGGCGATCTCGTTGGTCACGCCGCCGGAGTGGAATCGGATGGAGGGTATCGAGCGC
>JAXGTD010000009.1:0-58892 GCA_040775095.1 Chromatiaceae bacterium
CTTGCAGCAGCAGGCCATAGTCGCGTCGTCCGCGGGCGAGGAATCCCCCCAGTCCGATCAGCCCGAGGCCGGCCGCGCCGATCCCTGCCAGGCGCATCTGGGGCGTGAAGACCAGGATGTCGCGCTCGACCGCGTACTTGATCAGAAAGGCGACGCCGAAGAAGAGGACGAGAATGCCGACGCGAAGAAAGAGGTTGCCGCTTTGAAGCCATGACACAAGGCGTTCAACCAGCGCGACCCCGGGTGGCGGGGGGCTGGCTGGAGCGGGGACGGGTTGGGCAGAGGCGGCCAGTGCAGAGGCGTTGCTCGCCTGGGGTACGCGCGCGATGGGCCGGGCCATCGGCGGCGCGGGCCGCGCCGGCGAAGGCCCGGTTGGCGCCGCGGGTGCCCCGGGTATCCCATGGCCTGGCCGGGCCAGCGAGGTCTTCAACGCCTCCAGTGCCGTCTCCAGTCGCCAAAGCGAGCGTTGCATCGCGATGGCCCACCCGAGCAAGAGCCCGATCAATGGCCAGAGCAGTGGCTCGTTGCGGGTCAGGCCGATCGCAAGGCCGAGGAGGAGTGCGACAACGGTGACGAGCATGTCCGCCTACCCGGGGGCAGGTCGATGGACAGGGCGATCAGGGCCGCGGGGCAGGAATGACATCGCGGCGCCAGGCTGGGATCTGGGACCCCGGCGGACTCAAGGCCTGATGCGGTTGATCTGGACCGCAACGGATCGGTTGTCGGCCGCCTGGATCGGACCGGTCTCGCCCTCGATATCACCGCTCTGCGGCATGGCCTGTCCGCCGCGCGAGATGCGCGCCCCGACGATCACCTGAGGGAACTTGGACAGTTTCATCGCCGGCATCATCGCCATGCTATCGTCCAGCGTCACCGTGATTGGCAGGTCGGCGACCGTCGCGCGCTGCACCGCCAGCGGCATCGGTGGGCCTGAGGCGGCCTTGGCATAGATGAACAGGGTATCGGACGGGTTGGCACGATCAGCCAGCTCGGGCTCGAGCGATACCGAGACCTCGATCGCGTCCTGGCCGGTCGTCGCACCGGCCGCGGGTGGCGCGGACCCCGAGGCGCTTGGGTCATCCCCGGCGGGTTCCGGCATCGATTCCGTCTGCGCGACGCGCACGGTATCGGGCGGCACGCCAGCGCGCTGCTGTGCCTGTGCGATCAGTGAGCGCAACTCGGTGGCCTCGGCGCCATTGGGGTCGAGCTGTGCCAGCACGGCCTTCCAGGCAACCAATGCGGCGTTGTACTGGCCACGCTGGAACGCCAACACGCCGCTCAGCCAGCGTGCCGACGCGTTGCCCGGATCGATCTTCAGCGCCTCGGAGATCAGCTCAGCGGGCTTGCCGTCCAGGCGATTGCCATTGTTTGCGGCGAGTGCCTCGGCATAGGCGAGCAGCACGTCGACGTTCTCGGGCGCGAGCCCATAGGCGCGCTCCATCGCGTCGAGTGCCTTGTCCGGCTGCTTGATCGCAAAATAGGTGCGCCCGAGCATCAACCAGCCGTCCAGGTCCTCTGGACGTTGCTCCATACGCTCGGCGAGCCGCTCCACCAGGACCTCCAGCGGCGGCAGGTTCTCTGTTCCGCCGCCGTGGGGTGTGGTGACGGACCCCGTGGCGCTGGCCTGCAACTGATCGATGATGTGCTGGTTTCCGAGGCCGAGATACAGACCCACCGCGAGGGCTGGTACCGCCAGGGCGAGCCCCAGTGTCACCCAGCGCGCGCCCCGAAGCGGGGCGCCGGGGTGCACCGCGGTGTCGCCGATGTCATAGAGCAGCTCACGCTCGATGTCGGCCTTGGCCGCCGCATATTCGGCCGGGTCCAGCTTGCCGGCCGCGAGGTCGGCGTCCAGCTCCGCGAGCTGATCTTTGAACAGTGTCAGGTTGACCTGGTCCTGGTCGATATCGGCCCCGGCGGCGTGTTTCGAGATCAGCGGCGCGATGACGAACAACACCGCCAGGAACGCCAGCCCGGCGGAAAGGATCCAGAAAATGGTCATGATGAGGCGTCTCGTTTTTCGCTGTCCGCGGCAAGGAGCGCCTGGAGTCGAAGTCGCTCCTCCTCGTCGAGCTCGGTGTCGGTGCGTGACTTGTTGCGCAGAATTGCCCGCAGCATGAAGAAGGCAGCGATGCCAATGAGCACGAAGGGCCCGAACCAGAGCATGTAGGTGGATGGCTTGAGCGGCGGATCGTAGAGGACGAAGTCACCGTAGCGCGCCACCAGGAAGGCCAGGATCTCGTCGTTGGACTGGCCGGCGCGCATCATGTGGTAGACCTCGTTGCGCAGGTCCTCCGCGAGATCGGCCTGAGAGGCGGCGAGGGACTCGTTCTGGCACACCAGGCAGCGCAGCTTGCCGATCAGCTCGCGGAACTCGGTCTCCTGGGCGGGGCTGTCGAAGGTGTATTCCTCCAGTGTGAAGGCGCCCGCCATGCCCCAGGCCAGCAGCCCGAGCGCCAGCAACAGGGTGCGCAGAGATAGTTTCATAATCGTTCTTCAGGACTGCATGAGTTAACGCAAACGAGCGCCGAGGTCACCGGCGCCCGTCGGAGATGGGCCTTGGGCGTGCTCCTCAGCCTTCTGCCTTGAGCTGGTCGACCAGCGGCCGCAGGGTCTGCTCCCAGACCGTGCGGTCGATTGGTCCGATGTGCTTGTGCCGGATAATGCCGTGCTGATCGACCACGAAGGTCTCCGGGGCGCCGTAGACCCCCCAGTTGAGACCGACCTTGTTGTCCGGGTCGTAGCCAATCAGCGCATAGGGGTTACCGGTGTACTGCAACACCTGGAGAGCATCCTGCTTGTCGTCCTTCCAGTTGAGCCCGATGATCTGGATATCGGGCTCCCGGGAGAGCGCCATCAGCGACTGATGCTCGGCGCGGCACGAGGAGCACCAGGACGCCCAGACGTTGACCAGCGAGATCCGGCCGTCGAGGTCGGCGTTGGAGACCTGACGCGACAGGTTGGTCAGGTCTGGCAGCGTAAACGTTGGCGCCGCCTTACCGATCAGCGGAGAAGGCACCTCGCGCGGATCCTGGGTCAAGCCCCAGAACAGCAGCCCGGCGAGCCCGATGAATCCAATCAGCGGCAGCAGAAAGCGCATCGGGCTGCCGCGCCTGGTGTTGGTCTGCCCCATGCTCATGCCCTCGCTGTCGCGGCACCCGCGGGCGCCTTGGCCAAGGCCTTCGCCGTGCGGTAGCGCCGGTCGCTCACGGCCAACACGCCGCCGAGCGCCATCAGGATTGCGCCCAGCCAGATCCAGCGTACGTATGGCTTGTAGTAGAGACGCAGCGCCCAGTCACCGCCGCCGACGGACTCGCCGAGGGAGACGTAGATGTCGCGCAGCAGACCCGGATCGATCGCCGCCTCGGTCATCGGCATACCGCCGCCGACGTAGCGGCGCTTCTCCGGGAAGAGCTCGGCGATCCGCCGCTCGTCCTTGTAGACGAGGAAATGGCCGCGATCGGCCTGGTAGTTGGGCCCGGGTGTCGTTTCGGCGCCGAGGAATTCGAAGCGGTATTCGCCCATGGTGTGCGAATCGCCCGGCGACATGCGGACATCTTCCTCGCTCTGGAAGTGCGAAACCATGGTGACGCCGACTACAAACACGGCAACCCCGGTATGCGCGACGACCATGCCATAGAAGCTGCGACCGTTGCCGCGCAGGTCCGTCAGCAGGGTTGTGATGCCCTTGCCAACGGCGAGTCGATGCTTGAGTCGGTCGCGCACGATGATGACGTGCGAGAACAGGATCCAGGACGCCAACGCCACGCCGACAGGTACCCAGAGGAAATGGCCGCTGAACACGGGGAGCATCGAGATGACGAGCACCCCGACGCTGAGCGCCAGCGCGACCCAGAGCAGTCGGACCAGGCGCATGGGCTCGTCACGCTTCCAGCGGGTGGCCGGACCGAACCCCAGGAGAAACGCCAGGAATGGCGCCAGCGCCAGGAACATCTTGTTGAACCACGGGAACCCGACCGAGATCTTGCCGAGATTCAGTGCCTCGTAGATCAGCGGTGCGAGGGTGCCGAACAGGACCAGTATGGTGAACGCGGCGAACAGCAGATTGTTGGCCAGCAGTGCGCTCTCACGCGAGAGCAGGCGGAAGCTCCCCCCCTCGGACACGGTTGGCGCACGCCATGCGTAGAGGGTCAGTGAGCCGCCGATCACGATGCACAGAAAGACCAGAATGAATGTGCCGCGCTCTGGATCGGTGGCAAAGGCATGCACCGAGGTCAGCACGCCGGAGCGTACCAGAAAGGTCCCTAGCAGGCTGAGCGAGAACGCGAAGATCGCGAGCAGCACCGTCCAGCTCTTGAACGCGGCGCGCTTCTCCGTGACCGCCAGAGAATGGATCAGCGCGGTACCCACCAGCCAGGGCATCAGTGAGGCGTTCTCGACCGGGTCCCAGAACCACCAGCCACCCCAGCCGAGCTCGTAGTAGGCCCACCAGGAGCCGAGCGCGATGCCGATGGTGAGGAAGACCCATGCCACCGTGGTCCAGGGTCGCGACCATCGCGCCCAGGCCGCGTCGAGCTTGCCGCCGATCAGGGCCGCGATCGCAAAGGCGAACGCGACTGAGAAGCCGACGTAGCCCATGTAGAGCATCGGCGGGTGGATCGCCAGGCCGAAGTCCTGCAGCAATGGATTGAGATCCCGCCCCTCGGGCGGTACCGGGAACAGGCGATCGAATGGATTGGAGGTCAGCAGCATGAACAGCAGGAACCCGATTGCGATCATGCCCTGCACCGAGATCACCCGGGCGATCACGGCCAGCGGCAGATTCTTGCTGAACGTGGCGACCGCGGCGCCCCACGCGGACATCATTAGAGCCCAGAGCAGGATCGACCCCTCGTGGGCTCCCCAGACCGCGGACACCTTGTACATGTCAGGCAGCAGGCTGTTGGAGTTGGTGGCGACATAGCGCACCGAGAAGTCGCTGGTGAGAAACGCCTCCACCAGGCAGGCGAACGAGATGGCCAGGAAGACGAACTGGCCGTAGGCCAAGGGTCGCGCCATCGACATCCATGCGCGCGTCCCATTGAGCGAGCCGACAAGCGGAAAGCTGGCCTGGACCAGGGCGATGCACAGGGCCAGGATGAGTGCGAAGTGACCGAGCTCTGGAATCATTGGGTTGCTACCTGCTGCGGGACCGAGCCCTTGCTGGCCGCCTTGACAACGCCGTCGACATGCGCCGACTGCAGTGTCGCCGCGACCTCCGGTGGCACGTACGACTCGTCGTGCTTGGCCAGCACCTCGTCGGCATAGAACACCCCGTCTTCGCCGATGCGCCCCTTCGCGACGACACCCTGACCCTCGCCGAACAGGTCGGGCAGGATACCGGTATAGCTGACCGGGATCGTCTCCGCGTTGTCGGTGACGTCGAAGTGCACGGTGAGCCCATCGGGCTGCCGCGCGAGCGTGTTCGTCACCACCAGGCCGCCGACGCGAAACACCGCGTCCGTCGGATGCTCATTGGCCATCACCTGCGACGGGCTGAAAAAATAGGCGATATTGCTCTGCAGCGCGCTCAGCGCCATCGCCGCTGCCGCCCCCACGCCGACGATGGCGAGGCCGACGAACACCAGGCGTTTTTGTCGTGCTTTCATCGATGGTCACCTCTTTGAGCCGTGTCCCCGCGTTCCTGAACCCGGAGTAATCGACCGAGCCGGGCGAGAATGGTTCGACGGCTTCGTCGCAATAACACAACTTCTGCGATCAGCAGCGCGAGCGCCATGCCGTAGGATCCCCAGACGAAAAAGGCGTAGCCGCCCTGATGAAGGAACTCTGTCATGGCCTGGACTCCCGCTTGACGACATCACGAACCCAGCTGGCGTCCGCCTCCCGCATCAGGATGATGCCGCGCAGACGAGCAAAACTGGTCGCGAATGAGTAGGCCCAGAAGCCCAGGGTCATGGTCAGCATCGGGATCAGGATGCTGCTGTCGATACTTCCGGGGTCCGAGCGCTGATGCAGTGACGCGCACTGGGTCGGGTCGGGGCAGTTGATGGACCAGAAGATGATTGGCACCATCACCAGCCCGACGATGGCGAGCAGCGCCGAGGCGCGGTCGGCGCGGCGCGTGTCATCGATCGCCGAGTGCAGGGCGATGTAACCGATGTAGAGAAAGAACAGGATCAGCTCCGAGGTCAGCCTCGGATCCCAGTCCCAATAGGTGCCCCAGCTTGGACGGCCCCAAAAGGCCCCGGTCCACAGCGCCAGAAATGTGAAGATGGCCCCGGTGGGGGCCACCGCGTTGGCCATCATGAAGCTCAGCCGGGTATTGAACACCAGGCCGATGGCCGACCACGCGGCCAGCACCAGATACAGCCACATCGACATCCACGCCGCCCCGACGTGCAGGAAGATGATGCGGTAATACTCCTTCTGCGGGTTGCTGCCGCCGAGTTGGTCCGGGGTGTGGAAAAAGCCCCAGTACAGCGCGAACAGGACCAGGATCAGCGAGAGTCCGGCCAGCCAGGGGATAAGTCGGCCGGCGACGGGATAGAACGTCGCGGGGGACGCGAGCTTGAACCAGTTGAGCTTCATGGTGGTGTCGTTCCGGTTCGGGTGCCGGACTCCCTCCTTGTGGTATGCCTCGCCGCCGCATGGGACGGGCTGGGCACGATGTCATTGAATGTTCTGGGCCCTTGCCCTGGCGGTGGTCTCACTCCGTGGAGATTCGCAGGGCCGCCGCCGCGGCCAGGGGGGCAAAGACCAGTGCAATCAGCAGGAAAGCGCCAAGCAGATAGAAATAGGGCTGCGTGTCGGCGATTTCGATCATGCTGACCTTGACCGCGCCCGATCCATAGACGAGCACCGGGATATATAAGGGCAGGATCAGCAACGAGAGCAGGATGCCGCCGCCACGCAGGCCCAATGTCAGTGCCGCGCCGATGGCGCCGATGAGGCTCAGCACCGGCGTGCCCACCAGCAGAGAGAGCATCATGGTCAGTGTCGCGGCGTCTGGCAACTGATACTGCATCGCCACCAACGGCGCGATAATCACCAGCGGCAGCCCCGTCAGCAACCAGTGCGCCACGACCTTTGCGAGCACCAGCAACGAGAGTGGCTGCGCGGTCAGCAGCATCTGCTCGAGCGTTCCGTCGTCGTAGTCTGCCGCGAACAGCCGTTCCAATGCCAGCATCGAGGCCAGCAGGGCCGCGACCCAGACCACGCCGGGGCCAAGCTCGCGCAACATCTCTCGCTCTGTTCCCACGCCAAGTGGGAACAGGCTGACGACGATGACGAAAAAAAACAGCGTTGTCAGCACGTCGGTGCGTCGGCGCATCGCGAGCAGAATGTCCCGCCCGAGCACGCAAAGAAAAACCTTCAGCATAGCCCCTCGTTCGCGGCGTTCGAGCGTTGGTTCTGCGCGTCGCTCATCGGGGCTGCAGTCCGCTCGCCGCGCGAGGGCCTCCGGCTGGGCCACGCGGGCCGTCCCCGAGGTCCACCCGCTGGATCTCGCCGCGGGTCAGGGCGACCTCCTGATGTGTGGTCAGAACCGCCATGCCGTTGGCGGCCACGTGCTCGGCGATCAGTGTCTGCAGCAATTCCACGGCGTCGGTATCCAGTGCCGTGAAAGGTTCGTCCAGGACCCAGAGTGGCGCCTTGCTCAGGATCAAGCGCGCGAGCGCAACGCGCTTCTTTTGCCCCTGCGACAACATGCGCGTCGGCAGATCCTCGAATCCGGCAAGGCCGATGCGCTCGAGCGCGTCGACGATGGCGTCATCGTCGACCGGGTCGCTGTCCAGTCTGGCGGCCACGCGCAGATTCTCCAGGCCGGTCAGGTCCCCCTTGATGCCGTTCAGGTGACCGAAATAGAGCAGATCCCGATGATAGTCCTCGGCCAGATCCGCGATTCCCTCACCGTGCCAACGAATTTCGCCTGCGTCCACGCGCAGCAGCCCGCACAACGCGCGCAGCAGCGTCGTCTTGCCGCTGCCATTGCGTCCGCGCACATGTACGAGGGTCTGGGGGGAGACTTGAAAGCTGAGCTCCGAGAACAGGCGGCGATCGCCACGTCGGCAGGCAAGTCCGGCAACGTCCAGCATGGGTGATCGGCGTGTCCGAGGGGAGAGGCTACGGGGTGATTCGAGGCGGGCCGCCGAGTTGGCGGTCGCATTGCAACCACGAACGATAACGGTTGAACGGCCCGCCGACAACTCTTGGGAAGGAGATCTTTGTCGTCGAGGCCCCCACTCGCGCACCGCTGCCGCTGCAGATCGTGCCGCCAACGGGCATTTTCGGGGATAATGCTGGAAAACCGCGATGTCCCTGTCCTGGAGACCCGTCTTGGAGCCATTTTATCTGCTGTTACTGATCGCCGGTCTGGTGAGCGCCGACCTGTTGCATCAGCTGTTTCGAGTCCTGCGTGGGGGCCTTCGGGGTCACCCATTCGAGCGGCGGTGGCCATTCCTGTCGGCGATCGAGCGACGATGTCTGGTGGCGCTGGAGCAGGCCGCCGGCGGCGACTGCAAGGTCATTGCCAAGACCGCGATGGCCGCGCTGCTGGTGCCAGAAGCGGGGCTCGGGCGGCGCGTGACCAGGCTGGCGAACGCGGCGCTGCGGGGGCGTCGGCTCGATTTCGTGGTGTGCTCCGGCGCCGATCTGCATCCCTTGTGCGGGGTGCGGATCGCCAGCGGGAGCAAGCGCCGCGCCCGGCGTCGGGCCGATACCTTTATCGCGCGTGCCTGCGACGCCGCCGGGCTGCCATGCTTGGAGCTGCCGCGGCAGGAGGGGCCATATGACGTCGGCCTGCTGCGTACTCGGTTACAGGATGCCATCGAGACCGCCGGTGTGAGCATCGCCGTCGAGCCCGAACCGCCCCGGGTGCACGATCCCGACGAGGAAGTCCTGCTCGCGGGGTTGGCCTCGACAATGCGTGAGCCCGACGAGGTGACCGGCCAGGCACCGGTGGCGGCGCGAGGCAGAAAATAGCCCCGGGGTAGGCGCGCTCGCCGGCACCGCGCGATCGGGCTTTACCACGGGTCGGGATGGTCCCGGGGGCAGCGGTTCGCTCCCTGTCCGGCCACGGGGGTGCCTGGACATGCCGGGCCTTCCGTGGCCCGGACGGGAAACGCTGGTCTGCTCGGTGTCAGCCAACGTCCGCGGGGTTCCGGGGCATCGACACGCGCAGGTGCTCCGGGGTCAGAGTCCGGTCGCCAGCTTGTAGATCCCGGTAGGGCTGGAGTCCCTGGCGGCGTAACGATAGATATAGATATACGGCAGACCCTGGATCTCGAGAATCTCCGGGTCTGTCCGGGTCGCTTCCGTGTCATCGCTGATGCGGTAGGTGTCAGGTACGCCACCGAGCGGGCCGGCCAACCAGATCTCTGTCTGGCTCCCTCGCCCCTCGGGGTACTTGAAAGGGGCCGCCACGAGAACGGCATACGAAAAGCCCCCATGGGTGAATGCCCGGGCGTTCCAAATGTACGGGCCAATGGCCTCGGGAGGCAGCGTCAAGGCCGCGGCAAGCGACCACTCCATGACCTGCGTGTCCGGATTCGGGCTTTCGACATAGACTTCCAGTACCTCTCGGTCGTTGACGACCGTCATGGCGCGGCGGTTGTCGAAATCGGGCGCGGTCCAGACGCGCGGCCCTTTCTTGTCGCCGGTATTGTCCGTGATCTGGGTGTCCAGCCCGGTGTCGATGTCGTGAATAAAGATCTGCGCCGAGTCTGGGGCTTGAGCGCCCGCGGCGTAAACGAGTTGCCGAGATCCGGGTATCCAACGCCCCAGGCTCGCGTCGACCGGACCCACCCGCGTCTCGCTGTTCGCGTCGTCCAGGTTGCGCCAGTATGAGACCTCGACCGAGTTTGGATCCCAGGGTTGCAGCGGGCCGCGGTAGACGATCCGCGCGTTGGGATCACCCATGTCCATGCTGCCGTAGGGGCCGAAGCGGTTGAGCCCGCGGGGCATGAGAACGGTCGTCCACTTATTACCTCCGGCGTAATAGGCCCTGGCCAATATCCGGCCCTGCGGGGTATCTCGTGTGTAGACGATCTGGGCCCCGGTCTGGCTCAGGACCCACTCCGAACCGTTGCCGATTGCGCCAGGAGGCAGAGCGGAGTCGTCCACCAGCGTCCCGCGCCCGTTCGCCGGGACCAGGGCACCGGTGACGGAATCGACGTGGCCGACCCACAACTTCCCGCCGCGGTTGATCCAGGTGAAACGCCCGTAGAGGGGTTCGAACTCCACGTCCATGACGCTGGCGACGGGATCCGAAACCAGAACCTCCTCTGGAGAGAAGGCCTGCGCGTCCGCCGTCTCAGAAACTGATCCCAATCCCACCGTGGCCAGGCAGATGGAGGCAAACATATGTCCGCATCCCCCCAACTCTGTTGCGCGCGTTGCCGACCGATCGAACATGATGAATCTCCCTTGTTTTCGAGTTCCATTCACAAACACCTTTGGAAAACAGTATCGTATCGCCTCCGCGGGCATTTGCAACCACGCGGCGTCGCGAGTCGGACGTCGGGTTGGGGACAGGACTCCGTTTCAATCCATTGCCGATCCTGAAAAGGCCGGGCCATCGCCGGTCCACACGGGCCCAATCTCATGCCAGCTGACTTGTCTTGACGCACGCCCTCGCTGTCGCACGGCCACGCACAGGGCCCGGCCCTGCTCGTGGCGATGCGCCTCGAAGGCGAACCGCAATCCGGCCTCATCGGGTCTGAGATTTTCCGGCGATCGCCTAGATCAGCGTTTCCATAACGGCCGAGCGAGGCGTAATCTTCATCCAGGCGACAAGGGGGATGGTGATGCAAATCCGGCTGGGTTATGAGCTGGTCTATGAGTGTCCGAAGCCGACGCCGATGATCCTGACGCTGAATGTCTTTTATACCCGCGTCTCGGATCTTGTCATCGCCGACCACATCGTCACGAGGCCACCGATCCCGATCACCGCCTACCGCGACGGTTTCGGCAACTGGTGCAGTCGGGTCGTCGCGCCCCCTGGCGAGACCCGTTTCTCCACGGATGCCCTCATCAATGACCCTGGCCTACCCGATCCCGTGGTCGCGACCGCGCAACAGCATGCCGTCGAGGATTTGCCAGCAGACACCCTGGTGTTCCTGCTCGGGAGTCGCTATTGCGAGACCGACCGGCTCTCCGAAACCGCCTGGGACCTGTTCGGGCGGACGGCCCCCGGATGGCATCGTGTCCAGGCGATCTGCGATTTCGTGCACGGGCACGTGCGCTTCGGCTACCAGCATGCCCGGGTCACCAAGACCGCGCTCGAGACATACAGCGAGCGCCGCGGCGTGTGTCGGGACTTCACCCACCTGGCGATCGCCTTTTGCCGTTGCATGAACATCCCCGCACGCTACTGCACGGGCTATCTCGGCGACATCGGGGTCCCCGTCTCGCCGGACCCGATGGACTTCTCGGCCTGGATGGAGGTGTATCTGGGCGGGCGTTGGCACGCCTTCGACCCGCGCAACAATCGACCGCGGATCGGACGTGTGTTGATTGCGCAGGGGCGGGACGCGGCGGATGTTCCGCTCAGCAACGCGTTTGGGCTAAACGTGCTGAAGGGCTTTCGGGTTTGGACGGACGAGGTGAGGGGATGACCCGGCGGGCAACCCGTCGCCGGATCGGGTGTCGGGATTCGCGCGTCGATCCGCGATGAGCGACACCGGGGCCGGCGCCGAGAGCGCCGTCGGCAAATTGGCCCCGGCCATATCGGCATGGTTGGGCCTTGATGAGCCTCCGGCGGTTGAGGTCGTCAATCCCGGTGGGCGCGGCAGCGCTGTCCTGATCTGCGACCACGCCTCCCATCGCCTGCCCCGGCGGCTCGGGACCCTTGGCCTTGACGAGACCCAGCGGATGGATCACATCGCGTGGGACCCGGGTGCCGCGCAGGTCGCGCGGCGCCTCTCGTTGCTCCTCGATGCTCCCCTGTTGCTCAGTGGCTACTCGCGTCTGGTCATCGACTGTAACCGGCCGCTTTGCAGCCCCGAGTCCATCCCCGAGCGCAGTGCCGGGGTGCGGGTGCCGGGTAACCTCGCCTTGCCGTCGACGGAACGTAACGCGCGCGTCGAGGCGCTGTTCCGGCCTTATCACGAGGCCATCGATCGGCTGCTCGACAGCCGTTGCGGCCACCCGAGCCTGCTGCTGAGCATCCACAGCTTCACGCCGGCGCTAAATGGCCATCCGCGACCCTGGCACGTCGGGATTTCCTCGGGCCGCGATCGCCGGTTCGCCGATCTGATCCGCGCCGCGCTGATGCGCGACAGGCGACTAGCGGTCGGCGACAACGAACCATACCCCATTGAAAATCACATCGATTACTCGATCCCCGTGCACGGCGAGGAGCGCGGCCTGCCGAGCATCATGGTCGAGATCCGCCAGGATGGTGTCCGTACCGCGGCGGGCGCGGCGGACTGGGCCGAGCGGCTGGCGGCCGCCTACCTGGCCGTGGAGGCGCAGGCGCTGCATCTTCGGGCGCCAGCCAGGAGCGGGGACTGAGCCAAACTGCCCTCTGGTGGTACGGCTCTCTCGACTCTTCGACTCTTCACCGAGTGCGCCTCCCAACGCGGGTGCCGCCCCAATGCCTTCCTGGCTTCGGAACCGCTCGCGAACCTCTCCATATGCAGTCACTCGGACAACTGGAAATGCCAGGCCATCCATGGACCGCACGGGAACCGGCCTCGCTCGGCGTTTCCACGGACTGTCGCGGTGTACCTGGTTTGCCGCGCACACCGGCGCGGCTCACTCCCACACCAGTGCCAGCAGGCCCAGCAGCATGATGACGCTTCCGCCGAGCCGGACGAGCACATGGCCTTCCTTGTAGTAGAAATGCCCGAGCAGGACGGAAAACAGCCCCCCGGTGCGTTTGACGGCCATCGCATAGGAGGCGAGGGTGAGACCGAGGGCGATCTGGTCGGCGATCCGCATCAGCGCGAACAACAGCCCGAGCAGGAGCAGCGGCCTCGCCTGTTGGAGCAGATCCCGTGGGAAGGCCTCGTGATAGAAGTGATGGTCCTGGATGCTGAAGATGACGAAGAGCACCACGGGATTGACGATCGCGACGACCACGGCGAAGGACAGCGGGTCGCTGAGCTGGATACCGACGCGGCCGAAGGTCGATGCGGCGGCGAAGCACAGCGACGCCAGCAGCGTGAAGGCGCTGCTCGGCTCGGTGACCAGCCGCATCAGGGGCGCGTACCAGCGCATCTCCTGGCCCTCGATACTGAGCACGTAACCACCGGATACCAACAGCAGCAGGCCGAGCGCGCCAAGGGGACCGGGAAGATCGCCGGTGACCAACCACTCGATGAGGATCACGAAGCCCGGCGTCAGTGTCATCACCGGCCCGACCACGGAGACCTCGCCGCGCTTGATGGCGACATTCAGGGCCCAGCCGCCGAGCCCCGAGACCACGCCGCCGATCAGGATCGCCGAGAGATAGGCGGGTTCGTTCAGCGGGAAATCGTGATGCCAGAAGATGATCGGGAGGGTGACGATCAGGCTCGCCAGGTTGACGTAGAGCGTCAGGGCCCGGGCCGAGAAGCTGAGGCTCAGATGCTTGGTGACGGCCAGTCGTGAGGCCTGGAAGAAGG
Source organism: Chromatiaceae bacterium (assembly GCA_040775095.1). Taxonomy (GTDB): domain Bacteria; phylum Pseudomonadota; class Gammaproteobacteria; order Chromatiales; family Chromatiaceae; genus JAXGTD01. The sequence continues at coordinate 13,563 of JAXGTD010000009.1, forward strand.
CCGACAACAGCGAGAACAGGATCCAGAATGGGGCGAACGAGGCGAGGTCCATGTTGGCGGGATGATCTCGTGCGTGGCGGATGGCTCTGTCTTGTCGGTCTGGGCTGGGTGGGGTGCTCCGGAAGGCGATGCGCTGGCACCCGTTGCGATGCGGCCGGGACAGGCGCACGCTGCCGAGCGGGTACGCTCAGGGCAGGGCCCAGCCGGTGCCGAAGTCGATCAGCCGACGGAGCGGTGCGCGGCTGATGCCGGGGCAGCCGGCCAGCTCGGCGTGTTGGTATTCTGCAAATGCCTGCTGCAACGCGGCGCGCCGACGCCAGTCCGCCTCGCTATAGGTCCCCAGACCGCGGACGATGCGCACACTGGGTATACCGTCGAGTGCCAGGAGCCCGGCAACGCCGGTGCCCGAGAACAGCTTGGCCTGGATGATCAGATAGACCTCGTCGCTCTGGCTCAGCGGCGCATCGGGGCTGTTGCAACGCGGCGCGTAAAGGTTGATCCCGTAACAGGGCTGGTTCAGGGTCATGCAATGCTTGCGCGCCGCCGGCGCGGCACGGCGCAACCGCTCGGCACCGCGCGAGGAGAGGTCGCGCAGTCCCGCGGCCACGGCGCGCAGCCCCGTGCTGGTGGTTGCCGACAGACCGAGTCGGTCGATGGCCGCGGCAATCTCCGTCTCCGCGCGAAGCGCGTGCCGCTGCCATGGTCGGGGCGGGTCGCTGCGACCCGTGAAGGCCGCGAGCAGCCCGGCGGCCGTGTCGGCCATGCGCCGATGCAGGCGCCTGATCAGGGTCTCAAAGGCGGGGTCGGCGAGCACTTGCCAGCCAGGCAGCCGGATCACGCAGCCCAGCGGCCGGTGTCCGGCGCAGACCGCGTCGGTGTCGCTGTCGAGCACCACCGCGCCGGCGATGCCGGAGACGAGGTCGGAGATGGTCTCGGCGACAATACGGGCACCGAGAAAGCCCAACGGGTCGATGTATTGTCGGCGCTCGCGTGGGTCGGCGATCGTGCCGAGTCGATCCGGCCGGTGCAGTGCCGCCAGCTCCTCGGCCGTCCAGTAGAGCAGATGCAGATGGAACTGCTTGGCCGCCTGGACACTCTCGCGGTCGCGGGTATTGGGGTCGCAGTTCAGCGCCAGGTGCAACCGTCCACCCGCGAGTCCAAAGCGTTGCTGTACCTCGGGATTCGACACGAAGCGCACGAATGCCAATCCGGTGCACCAGAGCGTCCGCCCGGTGACCGGAAGCACCGCCACGGGCGTCGACTTCTCCCCGCGCGACACCTCGCTCAACATCAGGTCGTAGAGCGCATGGGGGGAGGCCTTGTCGATCAGCGCCAGGCGATCGGCCCCCGCCGCACCACAGTCGAACATTGCGATGGTGCGGCGATGATAGCGCTGCATGGGCTCGGCGGCGCTGGCCTCGGCTGGCGTGAGCTCGAACGCCGGCGGCGGACCCGGGATGCACAGTTGTCGCCAGGCCACGGGCATCTGCTCCGCCCAGCCCGGGATCAGCGCCGAAAACGGGTCCTTGACGCCGGTCTCAGCCAAAGCGCGACACCGCGGCGGTGGGGGCACCGGGGCCGGACGGGGGGATTTCCCGGCGTACGCGCACGTCAGGCGCCGCCGCGCAGTCGCGGCGCAAGGGTCTGCAGATCGCGCACGGCCTGGCCGATCAACCTTGCCGTGAGCCGATTGAAGGCCATGGCCATTGCCTCGGCGCTGTGCCCCTGCGTCGGTTCCTCGCCCAAGTAGGTCTTGGAGAAGCGGGTATCGCGCTCGCGCCCATCGACCAGGGTCAGGGTCCATTCGGCCGCGACCCGGGGCGGCTCACTGGTGGGCAGGTGCTCGAAGCGGGTCAGCTCGCCGCCGAGCAGATAGTCGGCGTGGGCGCGATCGGTGACCGTGACGACGTAGTCGAACACGCGCGCCGCGCGCAGCGCCGAGACCAGATCCTCGGCGATCGCACGAGCGGGTGACTCCTCCCACAGATAGTCGTTGTAGCGGCGGGCCTCCAGCGGCGCGTCGGCCTCGCGGAACACGATTTGGCTGCCGCCCACGAAGCCCCGTGCGGCGAGCTCGTTGACCAACAGGGTCGCGTTGAGCCGATGGGCACTCGGGGTGACGCTGATCGGTGGCTCGAGGGTGTAGTAGTAGTCGCGCACCGCCGGTTCGGGGCCACCGCAGCCGCCGAGCAGCCAGGCCGACAACAGCACTGGCAGCAGCGCGGGCAGAGACCGGGGGCGGCTGGATCCGGATCGGCCTGCCCGGCCCCGGGACATCAGCGCTGGAACCATGGGGCCTGTTCCTCCACTTCGCGCCCGCGCAGCAGCGAGGCGGGGTTGTTGCGCAGCTCGCGCGAGAGCGCCGAGAGGTTGCGCGAGGCGCTCTCGATATTGGCCAGGATCGGCGCGAGCGTTGCGGAGAGCTCCTGCAACAGGTACTGAAGATCGTCCAGGGAGCCCTCGATCGCCGGCTCGTTCTTGTCGATCAGCTTGCGGATGTCGCCGGCCAGCGCGCCGTAGTGCTGCACCGTCTTGCTGATGTCAGCGCTACGCTCGGTGAAGGTGGCCGATACCTGGGCCATGTTGTCGGCGAGCTCCTGCACCGAGGCCAGGATGGCGCCGATCTGCTCGGGGTCGACGATCTTCTCGATGTCCGCGCTGACCTGCTGCAGATTTTGAAACACGCTGGCCATACGCTCCCGGTTCTCGGCGCCGACACCCTCGCCATCGGCGCCGGTCCCCAGGAGCGCGCCGATGGTCTTGATCTGGGCCTCGATGTTGGCCAGCGCGGGGGCGATGGTCTCGTCGACCAGCGACTGCAGTGTATCGGTCAGGGTCCCCAGTTGCGCCATCAGGTCCTTCTCGCTCCCGAGCGTGGTGATGACCGCGTCGTCCCCATAGCGCCGCGGGGAAACGCCCGGCGTGATCTTGATCACCTGGCCCTGTAGCAGTCCGCCGGAGCCAAGCTGGGCGAAGCTGTCGTCGGGCACCGGCCACTGATCGAGCACGCGCAGCGTTGCGCGAAAGCAGGGCAGGTCCGGGGCGCGGCGGGCGCCGTCCTCTTTCGGGCACTGGTCGGCGTCACCGTCGCGGCCCGCAAACACCGGCTCGACCGACACCACGGTACCGATGGCGTAACCCTCCTGTGTCACCGGGATGCCGGGATCGAGCCCATTGGCGGCCGCGAAATAGGCGCGCAGCGTGTAGGCGCCACCGAACAACCCGGGCCCGACCAGGGCCAGCGCGCCGAGCGCCAGCGCCCCCATGACGAGCACGAACAGGCCGGCGAGGAGCAGGTCCCGCCGGCGGCCGCGGCCCTCGCGCTTGCCGGGTGCGCCGATCTCGGGTGGAGAGTAGAGGCGTTCCAGTCTGCTCACGGCTGCCCTCTGAGAATGTAGCGCAGGTCCAGGCGCTCATCGGCACAGGCCTGTAGCGCACCGCGGGTACCGTCGAACAGGACGCGGCCGCGGTCAAGCACCAGTACGCGGTCGTCGCCTGCGATCGCCTCGACGGTGTTGTTGTCGGTCGCGATGAAGGTCAGATCCCCGCTCGTCTGCTGCACCTGAAGCACGGCGATCATATCCCGCACCGCCGGTGGGTCCAGCCCGTCGGTGAGCCCATCCCAGACCAGCAGCCGCTGGCGGTTGATCAGGGCCCGCGCCAGCTCCACCCGGCGGCGCTGGCCGATGGACAGCGCGCGGGGGCGGTGATTCTCCATGCCGTCGAGCTGCAACTGGGTCATGACCAGTCGCGCGCAGCGGTTCATCTCGTTGCGACTCATCGGCGTCGCGCGCAGGGGGAGCAGGAGATTCTCCAATACCGTGAGCCCGTTGATCAATGAGCCGCCCTGCAGCACGGCGCCGAGGCGGCGGCGTATCGCGCGCATGCCCGGGTCGCCCGTCGTGGCGAGATCCTGGCCGAACAGATGCACGCTGCCGGCAGAGGGGCTGTCCAGTCCCAGAATCAGACGCGTCAGCAGGCTCTTTCCGGCGCCGTTCGGTCCAATGATGAGCAGCCCCTGGCCGGGGGCGACGCCCAGTGAGATATCCGCCAGGGCGCAGTGGGCGCCAACGTGCTGGAAGACACCCCGCAGCTCGAGGGTGGGTACGACCGCCGCCGGCGGCATCGTCGCTTCTGGCTCGGCGAGCGTTGGTGCGTGACTGCTCATGCGCTTGGCGGGTCCATCAGCCCCCCGGCCGAAGCGCGAAGGCCAGGTCCACCAACAGGATGGTCGTGACCGCTCCGATCATGGTTCGCGTCGCGGCGCGTCCGATGCCCTCGGCGTCGCGACCGGCCATGGTCCCGTTGACGGTCGCGATCAGCGCAATCAACAGTGCAAACAGGGGCGGCTTGCTCAGGGCCACGGCCAGGTCCGCCGGCGAGAGTGTCTGACGCACCGCATCGATGAACAGCGCCGGCGGCACGCTGGCCATCAGGGCGAGCCAGGCGGACGCCGAGACCAGGGTGACCAGGCTGCCCCACACCGCGAACGCGAAGGACATCAACAACATGGCCAGCAGCACCGGGCCGGTCGTGTACGGGATGGGGTGGATGCCGCAAACCAGCAGCCCGTCCATCTCCCCGGTGACCACCAGTGTCGCCTGACGGACGGCCAGCGCGACCCCGGCACGCCCGGCGACCAGGATGCCGACCAGCAGCGGGATCAACTCCATCACCACCGCGTAGCTGATCGAGAACAGGAACAGGCCGGGCAGATCGAAGTTGTCCAGCACGTTGGCGGTCTGGTGGCCGAGGATCAGGCCAACGGCGGCAGCCACCAGGGTGATGGCCGGAAGAATCGACAGCCCGGACTGGCGCAGCGCGGCCGCGAACGCGGGTAGGTCGAGTCGGCCGCGCCCGGTCAGGATGCGCCCATAGAGCCCCGCGCAGAGCTGCAGCGTGACCGCGGCCAGGCCGAGCTCCTCGAGCCAGCCGAAGGCGCCACGGAACGCCCGTGACGACGTACCCCGATGAACGATGGGTCCGGAGGGCGGCATGCGTGATTGGCGATCGCTAACCTTTGGGCCGAAGATGACCGGCATGTTAACCGAAAACCGTGGCCGGCCCGCGGCCTGGCCTCACGCCAGCGCGATGACCTCGCTCGTCACCGAGCAGACCCGTGCGAGCTGCTCATCGGTGATGATGTATGGCGGCATCAGATAGACCAGTCGCCCGAACGGTCGCACCCAGACGCCGCGCTCGACGAAGCGGCGCTGGATCGCGCGCATTGGCACGGGCTGCTCCATCTCCACGACCCCGATGGCGCCGAGCACGCGCACGTCCGCGACACCGGGCAGGCCCTGGCACGGCCTGAGCCCGACGCGCAACCCGGCCTCGATGCGTGCGATGTTGGCCTGCCAGTCTCCTCCGAGCAGCAGGTCGATGCTGGCATTGGCGATCGCGCATGCCAGCGGGTTGCCCATGAAGGTCGGCCCGTGCATGAAGGCCCCGGGTGTGCCCGCCGAGATGGTCGCGGCCACCCGCGCGCTGGCCAGCGTGGCGGCCGAGGTCAGGTAGCCACCGGTCAGCGCCTTGCCCAGGGTCATGATGTCCGGGCTGATGCCCGCGTGCTCGCATGCGAACAGCCGGCCGGTGCGGCCGAAGCCGGTGGCGATCTCATCGGCGATCAGAAGCACATCAAAGCGGTCGCACAACGCCCGTACCCCGGCCAGGTAGGCCGCCGAGTAGAAATGCATGCCGCCCGCGCCCTGCACGATGGGTTCCAGGATCACCGCGGCCAGCTCGTGCTGGTGTCGCTCGATCAGCGTGGCGAAGTCGGCGATGTCCGCGTCGCTGCATGGGTGGCCGAAACCCGGCCCTGGACGTGGCGCGAACAGCTGTTGGGGGAGTACGCGGCTGAACAGGTGGTGCATGCCGGTGACCGGGTCGCAGACCGACATCGCGTCGAAGGTGTCGCCGTGATAGCCCCCGCGCGGGGTCAGGAAGCGCGTGCGCTCGGGTTGGTCCGTCGCCTGCCAGTATTGCAGGGCCATCTTCATCGCGACCTCGACCGCGACCGACCCGGAGTCGCACAGGAACACGTGCTGGAGCGGCTCCGGGGTCAGGCGCACCAGGCGCTCGACCAGCCCCATCGCGGGGGCATGGGTAAGACCGCCGAACATGACGTGGGACATGCGCCCGAGCTGATCGATGGCCGCGGCATTGAGCACCGGATGGTTGTAGCCATGGATCGCGCACCACCATGACGACATGGCGTCGATCAGCCGGCGCCCGTCGAGCAGCTCGAGCTCGCAGCCGTGGGCGGCATGGACCGGGTAGACCGGATCCCGGTCGCTGGTGGAGGTGTAGGGATGCCAGGCGTGGGCGGCATCGATGGCCAACATCTGCGCGGCACTCAGCCCGGAGCCGGTACTGGGCATGGTCGCCGTCAAAGGACCTCCAGCGCGCGCACCAGCGCCCTGATCTCCGGCGCTCTGTCCAACGCGCCCTCCCAGAATTGCTCGCTGCGCACGGACGCGCCCTCGCCGATGCGCAGCTCGGCCACGAATCCCTCCGCGCCCTCCGGGGCCGGAAGATCCCGCGGTTTGCGCAGGGAATCGATCAGCTGCGACAGATGCGCCTGCCGCGTGGGATCGAGCGTGCCGCGGCGCGGCTTGTGGCTGGTGTAGTCGCCGCTGTCGATGGCGAAGCTACCGTCGGCGGCGACGTCGATCACGAGCATGTAGTCGTCTTGGCCGACGACCCGATAATGGATGGGGGGCAAAGACATGAGCGCTCTCCTCATGGCTGGCAGGGGGCGGATGACCCGGCGCCGGCATAGACCCGTGCGCCGGCAGCGCGCGTGCCGGATGGGTCCGGGCCGCACAGGTTCAGCATAGCGCAGAGCGGGGGCGGGGTGCCCACGCCGGGGGAGGCCTGCCCCGTGGCGTGCCTGGCCGGTGGGAGGCCCGCTTCGCGGGGCGACGGACCTGGCAAAAGAGGGATGCGGGTTTGGCAAGTGGGGCAGCCCGGGCCCTGTTTGGGCTATCCTCGTCGCATCCGGGCGGCGGACGTCGCCCGCCGTCCACCGTTCGGGCCCTGCCTGGCCCGGGTGGATGACGCTATTTGGTATGAAAGTCGCATGGTATTTTTGAATGTGCGGCCAGCAGCAAGGCGAGCCGCTTGCCCTGACGAACCCGCGGCGCCCTTATCGATGGTGGCCGGCACTCGAGGAACATTGTCCGGGGGGCGTTTCCCGGGCTTGCCACGCCGGGCCCGCCATTGCCAGAGGCCCTAAGCTTTTGAAAATCTGGCAATCCACGAATCGCGCCTCTCCGGTCTCGACCCGATTTCACCCATGGATGGATCAAGGCATGCGTCTCCCGGGACGCTGACGATCCCCAATCAAACCTCATTCATCACGATCAGGAATATCCTCTATGAGCACGATCGACTTGAGCGGTATCGGTATCACGCCAGACATCCTCTGTTCCCGCTGGCCGACGCCTCGGCTGGTCGAGCAGGCGGTCAAGGACAACGAGGGACACCTGCTGCATCACCTCGCGCTTGCCGTGCGTACCGGGCACACGGGCCGTTCGCCGAAGGACCGCTTTATCGTCGACGACGCGGTCACGCACTCCACGGTGCTGTGGAACAACATCAACCAACCCATCAGCGAGGAGAGCTTCAACGCGATCTTCAAGCGGGTGAAGCAGTATCTGCGGGCCTACAGCGCCAATATTCAGGATGTCTATGCCGGCGCCGACGCGCGTTATCGGATGCCGGTGCGCTTCATCGGTACCCAGGCCTGGCATGCGCTGTTCGTGCGCAACATGTTCATCCTGCCGACGGACGAGGAGCTCGAGACCTTCGAGCCGGAGTGGACCGTCATCGATGTGCCGCGCATGGGGCTGGACGAGCCCACGGCCCGCGATCTTGGTCTGCGCTCGAATGACTTCATCCTCCTGGACTTCACCAAGAAGCTGATCCTGATCGGCGGCACCGGCTATGCCGGGGAGATCAAAAAGTCCGTCTTCACGGTGCTGAACTACCTGCTTCCCGTGCAGAACGTCTTGCCCATGCACGCATCGGTCAACGTCGGACACGACGGCGTGGTGACGGTGTTCTTCGGGCTGTCCGGAACGGGAAAGACCACGCTGTCGATGGACCCCGAGCGCCTGTTCCTGGGCGACGACGAGCACGGCTGGAGCGACGAGGGCGTCTACAACTTCGAGGGAGGCTGCTACGCCAAGACGATCTGCCTTTCCCGCGAGAACGAGCCTCTGATCTACGCCGCCTGCGAGCGGCACGGCACCACGATCGAGAACGTTGCCTGGAACCCGCTGGACCGCTACATCGACTACGACGACGGGGAGTACACCGAGAACGGCCGGGCCTCGTTCTCCATCGATGCCATCCCCAACGCGATCACGAGCGGAAAGGCAGGCCACCCCGACTGCATCATCTTCCTCACCGCCGATGCCTTCGGCGTGCTGCCGCCGGTTGCACGGCTCTCGCCGGAGCAGGCCGCCTATCACTTCAGTCTGGGCTATACGGCGAAGGTGGCCGGCACGGAGAGGGGCATCAAAGAGCCGCAGCCGGCCTTCAGCGCGTTGTACGGCGAGCCGTTCTTTCCGCGCACGCACTCGGTCTACAGCAAGCTGTTCATGAAGAAGATCCGGGAGCATCAGGTGCCCGTCTGGCTGGTGAACACCGGCTGGACAGGTGGCAAGTACGGTGTTGGCAAACGCATCGACATCCCGGTCACGCGCGCCATCGTCCGCGCCATCCAGGACGGCAAGCTCAACGAGGTCGAGTTCAAGAAGAACGAGGTGTTCGGCTTCGATGTGCCCCTGAGCTGTCCGGGGGTGCCCGCGGGGATGCTCGATCCCATGTCCACCTGGAGCGACCAGGCGGCCTATCTGGCCGAGCAGAACGCGTTGGCGAAGCGCTTCGTCGAGCGTGCGGCGACCCTCGACATGCCACCCGAGGTGGCCGCGGAGAACCCGCGCGTCTGACACCCAACCAACCCGAAGGGCGTGCCTCGCGCCCTCGCGGCCGGGCGGGGCGATGGCGAGGGAGCCAGAGTGATCCAGGGTGGCACCTGGGTCATGTCGCGGCGGGGCTGGGTTGGTCCGGTCCTGGTGGGGCATCATCGACTGGTCCTCGCCTCATCGGCCATCGGGGATCGCGTTCATGCGCGGTCCCACGCGGCCGCGGTCGGTCCGGAAATGCACCGTTTTTGATCGCTACCGCGCTGTTACGCACCAGTCTGGGTCGATCCGGGCCCGTCGCCGCCCATCGTCGCCGGGCGTGATGCCATCCGGTCGCGATGTCCGGATGACACGCGCCGAGCAGGACAGCCTCGAGGACGCGCCAGTGCCGCCGGTTGCCACCGCGACCCGGTTCTTGCAAACGTGAACCGCCGGATGCGTAAGGAGCAGACCATGCAATGGGATAGCGAACGTTACCTGCGCCAACATGGTTTCGTCATCGAGCGCGGCCAGGCGTTGGTGGAACTGCTCGACCCGAGGTCCGGTGAGCGCATCCTCGACCTCGCCTGCGGCACCGGCGACATCACCCAAACCATTGCCGAGCGCGGTGCGCGGGTCGTGGGGGTAGACAGCTCACCGGAGATGATCGCCGCCGCGCGCCAGCGCTTTCCGGGGCTCGACTTCCGAGTCGAAGACGCGGCCGCGCTGCCGTTCGATGGGGAGTTCGATGCCGTCTTCTCCCATGCCGCGCTGCACTGGGTGAAACGCGCCGAGGATGCCATCCGCGGCATGCGCCGCGCGCTCAAGCCCGGGGGCCGCCTGATCGCGGAATTCGGCGGCTGGGGCAACGTCTCGGTGCTGGAGGAGGCGTTCGCGCGGGCGCTGCGCGATGTCGCCGGCCGCAACTATGTCAGCCCCTGGTATTTCCCGCGCCTGGGCGAGTACGCCGTCCGACTGGAGACCAACGGCCTGCTCGTTCGCGCCGCCTGGCATTTCGACCGGCCGACACCGCTGCAGGGTGAGGATGGCTTGCGGCAGTGGCTGCTCCAGTTTCTGCCCCGGCACCTGGCCGACCTGGACGATGATGGCCCGGGCCAGTCGACGCGCGACGCCGTCATGGCGGCGACCGAGGCGAACGCGAGGGATGCCCTGTTGCGCGATGGGGTCTGGTACGCCGACTACCGGCGTCTGCGGATCGTGGCCGAGGCCGCGCCGGCCGGCTAAGACGCAAACCCGCTCGCGGCTTTCGAATGGGATGAGGCCAAGAACCTCGAAATCGTGGAAAAGCACGGTGTCTCATTCTACGAGGCCCAGCATGCGTTCCTCGATCCGAACCGTCTCATAGCAAGCGAGAGTGCCGAGATGTTGTTCCTGTTCTGGGTGACCAGGTAGATCGCCTGGAACCACGTGGTCAGGGGCACCCTGGCGGCATGCAACAGCGTCCCGGAGCGCAACGTCGTCTGCGCCCGGCACTGGGCGCACTGCCAGTAGCGGCGCCCCTCGACGAGGAACGTCGAGTGCGCGCGCGCCGCACTCGGGGCAGAGGAAGCCATCGGGCCAACGGGCGCGTAACAGCGCCGACGCGCAGGCCGACTCGCTGCCGTAGTGCTCGATGAAGGTGCTCAGGGACATGCCGGGTTGGAACTGGATCGGGTTCTTTGGCATCGCAGGCGCTCCGGTGGCGGACACGCTGCGTAGTGTGCCGGCACTCCAGGCTCAGGCCGTGAGCCTGCCAGCTGAGTTATCGCGCTAGTCACCTCCGGTTATTGGTGCGTTAGCCATCAAGGAGCCTTGATGCCCGTTATTCTTCAGCCTTGGATGCAGAGGGATGCCCCATAGCCTGTCCGCGCGGAGTAGGAGCGCTGATCGCCGGATCGCAATGGTACCGACGACGCGGGTGCAACGCCGCCTCGCTTGCCGCTCAGCGCGGGACGATCCCCAATAGGTTGCGCACCCGTTTCCATGGGTTCAGGGAGACAGCGGAGTTGCCTGGCCCGCGGTCGAAGTAGAACCCGGTCGAGGACCCGCCATCCAGATTCAGCGCTCGATCGACCTTCCACGGTGTCAGGGCGTCGGGGGAGGCGAGGCACTGCCCGAGCTCGGCGAGCGTGACAGGGCTAAAGATGGCCCCCAGGACCCAGTGCCCGCGCCAGTCTGTCGCGATGAAGGTCCGGCGATTCGGATCGGCTGAGGACAGGCCCCGCAGCGCACGCCCGTGCTCGACGAGATACGGGCCGCTTTGCAGCAAGGCGCTGATGCCAGGATGATCCTGGAACTGCGCGCGGCGCATGAGGTGGATGCCCCGGTTGTCAGAGTAGGCCACGCCACTGAGCAGCCTTGCGGTTTCGAACCGGTTTATCCGTTGTCCGTGGGAAATCATCAGCCCGACCGGCCGCCAGTCCGGGTGAAAAAAACCTCCGTTGACCCCCGCGACGCATCCCTCGGCCCGGAAGGCGTCCGCCAGGGTCGGGTCGGACGGCTCGGCGCCGGCCCCGAGATCGACGACCTCCAGGCGGAATGCCCGTGAGGTGAAGAAGGCCAGGTGCGCGGTGATCTGCCTGCCGTCGGACGGTCGGACCGCGGTTCGTTTCGCGTAATACAGGTCGGGGCCGATGTCCTGGCGATCGGGTGTCCCGGCGGGCTCCCAGTCCTCGGCGAGGACGTTTGAGGCGATCATCAGCATGGCGCACAGGAGCAGGCGGGGCAAAGTCATGTCGCGGGTTCGGAGTTCGGAGTTCGGAGTTCGGAGTTCGGGGTTCGGGGTTCGGGGTTAGGTTACGGGGCGGTCGGCTACACGCGATCCCGCTGTTGGCGATCCGAGCCCCGCCCTGTTGGTCGGCGCATCGCCGCGGCACTTCCGGGGTGGGCCTCGCGGGGATAGGGTATGGGGCTGGAGCCGGTTTGTCGCGACCTCGTCGACGGCTTCCGCGGCTCGCGGGGGTCCAGCCCGGATGTTCGCCGGGTTTGGCGCCCCGGCGGATGCAGATCCCCAGGGGGCCCGGCCAAGGGCTGGCGGCGGGGGAGGGGTCGGACCCGCGATGCGAACCAACCCTGTTCAGATCGGCCGTAGCGCGCAACAATGCCGGCAGACCGCAACCAAACCGGGGGACTCGCGCGATGGTCGACCGACAAACCGAGGCAGGCGTGATTCAGGCCATTCTGGACAAGCTCGAGCATCAGACCCTGCCCCAGGCGCTTGACATCAAGCGCAACGTCGACGCGGGTGAGGCGCTCAGCGACATGGATACCCTTTTTCTGGACGACGCATTGGAGAACCTGCGCCGCGGCGGCCCGTATGTGCAGGCCCATCCGCAGTGGCAGTCGCTGTATTCGCGGCTGGTCGACCTCTATGACCAGATCACCCGCCAGGCGTTGAAGAACGAGCAGCCGCGTGGCGGCGGATGAGCAGGCGTGTCCAGGCCCTGGCCGCGCCGTGCGGGGGGAGACACCCCGCGCCCCGGTGGGCCCCTCGGACTGGTCAAGTTCTGGCCGATGCGTTGAAACGCGTTTTTCGCTCAGTCGCTTGGGACGAACGTCAACAGGCTTATGCACAGGCAGTGCACATTGGTTGGGGATAACGGCTCAAGCGGCACGTCGCGCGGCCCGCGCCCGTGGCACGGGACCATCGCGGCCCGCGCGCATGGGTGCTGCGCGGTTGTTGACGCGGGGCTCCCGCGCGCAGCCCCTGTCGATGATGTTTCTGGCGAGTTGGTGGCGCGATCGGAGAAAATGCACTGGGGCGGGGCATTTCAGCGCGCGGCTGGCCACCCAAGACAAAGGGGGCCTTTCCGGGCGAGCTCGCCGCATACCCGGGCCGGGCGCGCTCTGGCGTTCTGCTCCGCTGGCCAAGACCGGCCGGTGGCGGGTCGCAATCGGGTTTCAGCGCTTGGCCACTTTGCGGCGGCGGAAGACGGTGCCCCCGCAATCGGCGCAGGCAGGGATACGGCCGGTGCGGGTGAAGCGGGTCTCGGCGCCGCACTTGTCGCAGATCAGCGTGCCGGGGCCGGTGATCTCGCCGGCCTGGTACAGGCTGGCGCGGCGTGCCTGCTCGGTCCATTGGCGCAGCTGCAGACTGGTCTGGTCGGCGACGCTCGTGAAGGCATCGAGCATGCGCTGCTCGATCAGCTCCAGGTCGAAGCGCCACCAGTCGCGCAGATCCTCGCCGGTCTCGACGAGGTATTGCGCGGCGTCCTGGATGTCGCGCTCGACATAATCGGCGATGCGGTTGGCCTCCTCGCGGGTCAGCTCGCCGAGCGCGACCATGTTGTCCCGGGCCTTCTCCAGCGTGTCTCGCAGCCTTGGTGTCGCCTCTTTCGCCTGCTCGATGCCCTCCTGGGTTTGCTTGAGCAGCCGCTCGTAGGCGTCCACCATCGGGTCCAGGGGGTCTTTCTTGTCGGATTCAGACATGGTTGTCTCCGGTGATGGTGATCTCGCTCGACCTGAGCCCGGCGCCGTTTGCACCGCGACCCAGGCTGGCCGGTACACGCGCGTGTCATCTCCAAGTCTGCGCCAACCGCGGCAAAAGGCAACCCGCCGGATGGCACGGTGCCGGGCGCCGCGATGGGCTTCTGTGCCAGCCGCGGGCCGCGACATCGATCCTGACACCTGGGGGCCCGGTGAGCGCCACTGCCTGTGCTGTCGCCGTCCGGGGCGGTGCGGTATGCTTTTGCGGCCAGCTTGGGGAAACGCCGATCGTTGCGCGTTCTCCGTACAGGCCACGGAAGGCTCCGCATCTTCAGGCACGCAAGTGGCTGATGATGTTGCGAATCGGGAACCGCGTTTTCGGTTCGCGAGCTGGCCCGATGCCCGGGAGGCGTTCGATCGGCGTCTCCTAAGTCCGAACCCAGAGATCACATTCCATGCAGAGCGAGTACGATCCGCGCGCCATCGAGGCCGCGGCCCAGCGCTATTGGCAAGACAACGAGACGTTCAAGGCTGTAGAGGATCCCTCACGCCCGAAGTTCTACTGCCTGTCCATGTTTCCGTATCCGTCCGGACGGCTGCACATGGGGCACGTGCGCAACTACACCATTGGCGACGTGATCGCGCGTTACCAGCGCATGCTGGGCAAGAACGTGCTCCAGCCCATGGGCTGGGACGCCTTCGGGCTGCCGGCGGAGAATGCGGCGATCAAGCACGGGATCCCGCCATCGCAGTGGACCCGCTCGAACATCGCGTACATGAAGGAACAGCTCCGGGGCCTGGGATTCGGTTACGACTGGGATCGCGAGCTGGCGACCTGCGACCCGGACTATTATCGCTGGGAGCAGTGGCTGTTCACGCGCCTGATGGACAAGGGCCTGGCCTATCGCGCCAAGGCGATGGTCAATTGGGACCCCATCGATCAGACCGTGTTGGCCAACGAGCAGGTGATCGACGGCCGGGGCTGGCGCTCCGGGGCCCCGGGGGAGAAGCGCGAGATCGAGCAATGGTCGGTGCGCATCACCGACTATGCCCAGGAGTTGCTCGACGGCCTGGACGACCTGGAGGGTTGGCCCGAGCAGGTTCGCACCATGCAGCGCAACTGGATCGGGCGCTCGGAAGGGGTATACATGGAGTTTGGCATCCAGGACGCCGACGAGCGGCTTGGCATCTACACGACCCGCCCGGACACGGTCATGGGCGTCACCTATGTCGCGGTGGCCGCCGAGCATCCGCTGGCACGCCGGGCGGCGCAGGCGCACCCCGACCTCGCCGCCTTCATCGAGGAGTGCCGCCAGGGAGGCATCTCGGAGGCGGAGATCGAGACCATGGAGAAGAAGGGGCATCCGATCGGCCTGCAGGCCATCCACCCGATCACCGGTGAGCCGGTGCCGATCTATGCCGCCAACTTCGTGCTCATGGGCTACGGGACCGGGGCGGTCATGGCCGTACCCGCCCACGATCAGCGCGATTGGGAGTTCGCCCGGCGCTACGGGATCCCGATGCGCCAGGTCATCCATCCGGCCGATGGCAGCACCTGCGGCATCGAGACCTGCGCCTACGTCGAGAAGGGCCTGCTGCGCGATTCAGGGCCCTTCGACGGTCTGACCTCCGCCGAGGCCTTCGACGCCATTTCCGACTGGCTCAGTGAGCGCGGTCGCGGCGGCAAGCGGGTCAACTTTCGGCTGCGCGACTGGGGTATCTCGCGCCAGCGCTATTGGGGTTGCCCGCTGCCCGTCGTACATACTGCCGACGGCGGGATCCGCGCCGAGACGGACCTGCCGGTACGCCTGCCCGAGGACGTCGTCGTCGACGGTTCGGGCTCGCCGCTGAAGCGGATGCCCGCCTTCTCGGAGCTGCCCAATGGTGAGACCCGCGAGACCGACACCTTCGATACCTTCTTCGAGTCGAGCTGGTACTACGCGCGTTTCTGCTCGCCGGGATGTGACACGGCCATGCTCGACGAGCGCGCGCGCTACTGGCTTCCGGTGGATCAATACGTCGGCGGGATCGAGCACGCGGTGCTGCACCTGCTCTACGCGCGCTTCTTCCACAAGCTGATGCGCGACGAGGGCCTGGTGGATGTCGATGAGCCGTTTGCCAACCTGCTGACCCAGGGGATGGTCGTCGCCGAGACCTGGTATCGCGAGGATGCGGATGGGCGCAAGCACTGGTTCAACCCTTCAGAGATCCAGGTCAGCCGCGACGACAAGGGCAAGCTGCTTGGCGCGGTGCTGAAGGCCGACGGCGAGCCGGTGGCCTTTGGCGGCATCGAGAAGATGTCGAAGTCCAAGAACAACGGCGTCGATCCGGAGACCCTGACCGAGCGCTATGGCGCCGACACGGTGCGGCTCTACACCATGTTCACCTCGCCGCCGGACCAGTCGCTGGAATGGAATGACGAGGGCGTAGAGGGGGCGTCGCGTTTCCTGCGGCGCTTGTGGACCCTGGCGACGGGCCATGCCGATGCCATCGCGGCGGCGGGGGAGCCGCGTGGCGACGCGGCCGATCCGTCGCTGGCCCTGGGTGAGGCGGCCCGGGACGCTCGTCGTGAGATCCATGCGGCGTTGAACAAGTCCCTGTATGACTACGAGCGCCACCAGTTCAACACCGTCGTCTCCGGCTGCATGACCATCGTCAATACGCTCTATCGGCTCGGGGAGACGCCGGCGGAGCAGCGGGTGCGGCGCGAGGGCCTGCGTATCGTGCTGCGTCTGCTGGCGCCGATTGCACCGCACGTGACACATCACCTGTGGCGCGCGCTGGGTTTCGGCGCGAATATCCTGGAGGCCGAGTGGCCGACCGTGGATGAGAGCGCGCTGGTGCGCGAGAGCATCGAATACGTGGTCCAGGTCAATGGCAAGGTCCGCGGCAAGGTGCAGATCCCGTCGGGGGCCGACAGGGCGGCGGTCGAGGCCGCGGCGCTGGAGAACGACAACGTGCGTCGATTCCTGGCTGGCGCGACCGTGCGCAAGGTCGTCGTGGTGCCCAACAAGCTCGTCAACGTGGTGGCGAAATGATCCGGCAAGGGCACCAGGTCGGCATCGTTGCGCATACGCGACTGCCCCGGTTGGTCGCAACGTTGTGGCTGTCGCTGCTCGCTGGCTGTGGCTTCCATCTGCGTGGTGCGGTGGAGATCCCGCCCGAGTACACCCCGATCTACATCCAGTCTGGCGGCCTGATTGGCGATGCGATCGAGGCGCGGCTGAAGGGGAGTGGCTTGAAGGTGGCGTCAGGACCCGCCGGTGCCGGTCTGGTGCTACACATCCTGTCGCAGTCGCGCGGGTCGCGGGTCGTGGCCGTCGACCGCAATGGCAAGGCCCTGGCCTATATGCTGACGTACCGCGTGGCGTTCGATGCCACGGCCGGCGATGGCCGCACGCTGGTTGGCAAGCAGTCGATCAGCCTCGACCGAACCTACGACGACAATCCGGATGCGGCGGTGCTCGGAACCCAGCTGGAGTCCGACATCATCTATCAGGACCTGCTCGACGACGCGGCCGATCAGCTCCTGCTGCGGCTGCGCGCGGCGCTCGCCGCCGGCTGAGCATGCGTATCGGCGCGCACCAGCTCCAGGGGCATTTGGAACGCGCTCTCGCGCCGGTGTACCTGTTGTGCGGTGAGGAGCCATTGCAGCTTGACGAGGCGGCCCACGCGATTCGCGAGCAGGCCGCGCGCCGCGGCTACAGCGAACGCCAGTGCCTGGAGCAGACGCGCGACTTTGACTGGGGACGGCTGGCCGCCGAGGCTGGGGCCTTGTCGCTGTTTGCGGATCGACGCCTGATCGAGCTGCGCGTGACCACCGACAAGATCGGGCGCGAGGGCGCCGATGCCGTGCGCGCCTATTGCAGTCGCGTCAGTGACGACGTGCTGCTGCTGATCATCGCGCCGGCATTGGACTGGAAGGACCTGAAGGCCAAATGGGTGGAGGCGCTGGATCGGGTCGGGGTCGTGGTCCAGGTGCGCCCGATCCAGGGTGCGCAGCTGATCCCCTGGCTCGAGCAGCGACTGCGCTCCGCGGGCTTTGTTCCAACGCGCGAGGCCGCCGCGTTGCTGGCCCAGCGCGTGGAGGGCAACCTCCCCGCGGCGGCCCAGGAGATCGCCAAGTTGGCATTGTTGCGCGAGCCCGGAGCGCTGGATGCCCAGGGACTGCTCTCGGTGGTGGCCGACAGCGCCCGTTTTGACCTGTTCGACCTCAGCGACGCGGCCCTCGCCGGAGACCGCGCCCGGGTCGATCGGGTGTTGCGCGGTCTCGCCGCCGAGGGCACCGCCGAGCCGCTGGTGCTCTGGGTGCTGGCGCGTGAGGTACGCAAGCTGGCGGCGTTGGCGTTTGCCCAGTCGCGACGACGGGATCTCGGTCCGGTGTTCGCCGCGCACCAGGTCTGGGAGTCCCGGCGCGGTGCGGTCCTGGCAGCGCTGAAACGCTTCACGCTGCCGCGGCTCTGGGGGTTGCTGGAGATCTGCGCCGAGGCCGACCAGGCCATCAAGGGCCGTGGCGCACGCGACCCCTGGCCCTTGCTGCAACAGATTGCCGAGGGCCTGGCATCACCCCCTGCTCTCGTCGCGCCGCTCGCCCCGGGTGTGCGTTCAGGCTCCAGGGTGCCCTAATCGGAGCGGACTTGGTAGACTCCCGCGCAAAGGGTTCGAAGTAACAGGTGTTGTGATGTCCGAGAGCGCGATCGGCGATATCGATGGCTACATGAGCGGGGTTGGCGCGCGTGCACGGGTTGCCTCCCGGGTGCTGGCGCGTGCCGGGACCGCCGCGAAGAACGAGGCCCTGGCGGCGGTTGCGGCCGATCTGGACCGCGAGCGGGCGGCGCTGATGGACGCCAACGGTGCCGACCTCCAGGCGGGTGCGGCAAAGGGCCTCGATGCCGCGCTGCTCGATCGCCTCGAGCTGACCGCCGGTCGCATCGACGCGATGATCGAGGGGCTGGCCCAGGTCGCCGCGCTGCCGGACCCGATCGGCGCGATCACGGATCTGAGCTACCGCCCGTCGGGGATCCAGGTCGGACACATGCGTGTGCCGCTTGGTGTGGTCGGCATCATCTACGAGTCGCGCCCGAACGTGACGGCGGACGCGGCGGCGCTGTGTCTGAAGTCCGGCAATGCGACGGTGCTGCGCGGCGGGTCCGAGGCGTTTCGCTCCAATCAGGCGATCGCGGCCTGTATCCATCGCGGGCTGGAGGCGGCGGGTCTGCCACGCGACGCCGTCCAGGTGGTGGCGACAACGGACCGCGCGGCGGTGGGTGCGATGATCGCCAGCCCCGAGTACATCGACGTGATCATACCGCGGGGGGGCAAGGGCCTGATCGAGCGCATCAGTCGCGATGCACGGGTGCCCGTGATCAAACACCTCGATGGCATCTGCCACGTCTACATCGACGATCGCGCGGACCTCGATAAGGCGCTTGCCATCGCGCTCAATGCCAAGACCCAGCGCTACGGCACCTGCAACACGATGGAGACCCTGCTGGTCGCGGCGGGGGTTGCCGCCCAGATCCTGCCCCGGATCGGCACGGCAATGGTCGAGAAGGGTGTCGAGCTGCGCGGCTGTGCGCGCACCCGCGAGATCCTGCAGGGGGCTCAGCCCGCGGCCGATGCCGACTGGGACACCGAGTACCTGGCGCCGATTCTGGCCGTCCGCGTCGTGACCGACATGGATGCCGCCATCGACCACATCGAGCGCCACGGCTCGCACCACACCGACGCCATCGTCACCGAAGACTACAGCCGCGCGCGCCGCTTCCTGCGCGAGGTCGACTCCAGCTCCGTCATGGTCAATGCCTCCACGCGCTTCGCCGACGGGTTCGAGTATGGGCTCGGGGCCGAGATCGGTATCAGCACTGACATGTTCCATGCCCGCGGTCCGGTGGGCCTGGAGGGCCTGACCTCGGTCAAGTTCGTCGTGCTTGGCGACGGCCAGGTCCGGACCTGATCTCTCGCGCCCCGTCTGCCCCATGGCGCCGTCTCGATCACCGTGGCCGCATTTTCTGCTACAGTCTGAATGTCAATGGCAGTTAGACTTGGAAACGGCAGTTGAACGCGATGCGCGCGACGCCAGCTACTGTTCTTGATTGCGCTTACATGGTTGCCGCCGGCGCATCGCATGGGCGAGGGGCACCACGACCCCCATGGCATGCACCCCGCGGACCGTGCCTCGCCTTGGCGCGGTTTACGGACTCTGGGCAGGCAGGATCCGGTGCAACGGGGCACTAGGCGCACGCCCCCGCTGGGCCAGGTCGCCGCGAGCTCGGCATGATCGGCGTCTTCGGTGGTACGTTTGATCCCATCCACTTCGGCCATCTGCGCACGGCACTCGATGTGTACGAGGCGCTGGGACTGCGCGAATTGCGTTTTGTGCCGCTCAACGTCGCCGTGCACCGCGCGCAACCCGTAGCGAGTCCCGAGCAGCGGTTGGAGATGGTTCGGGTAGCGGTTGCCCAACAGCCGGGCTTTGTCGTGGATGAGCGCGAGCTGCGTCGCCAGGGCCGTTCGTATACCGTGGACACCTTGCGTGGCCTGCGTCGCGAATTGGGCGATACCCAGCCCCTGTGTCTGCTGATCGGGGCCGATGCCTTCAACGGCTTCCCCGACTGGCATCGGCCCGGGGAGATCCTGGGACTGGCGCATCTGGTGGTGATGCAGCGCCCCGGCACCGCGGCGCGGTATGCCGACGAGGCGCGTGTGGAGCTCCAGCGGCGTCGCGCGATGCGCGTTTCGCAGTTGCGCTCGGCGCCCGCGGGGCGCATCTGGCTGCAGGGCGTGACCCAGCTGGCGATCTCCTCGACCGAGATCCGCCGTATGCTCGCGGCCGGGCGCAGTCCGCGTTTCCTGCTCCCCGATGCGGTGCTGGACCTCGTGGGGCGCGCCGTCTGCTATCGGCGGCAGACAGGGCGGCCGGTCGCCGCGCCTACCCAGCCGGTTGGGTCTGAGATCAGCCGTCGGCCGACGGATCTGACACCAGAATGATCTATTGATCGAGTACCCGCTCGTTAAGGAGGCCTCTGATTCGACCAGGGGTTCCTTAAATGACACAACGTCAGGAGAACCTATGCAGTTGGAGCAATTGAGAGACCTGGTCGTCGACACCCTGAACGACATGAAGGCGCACGACCTGTCCGTGATTGACGTGCGCGGCAAGACCGCCGTCACCGAGTTCATGATCGTTGCCTCTGGAACCTCGGACCGGCACGTCAAGGCCATCGCCGAGACGATCGCATATCGTGCCAAGGAGGCGGGGGACGCCCCACTGGGTACCGAGGGTGTCGCCGACGGGGAATGGGCGCTGGTGGACCTCAATGGCGTGGTCGTGCATGTGATGTTGCCGAAGGTGCGCGACTTCTACAACCTCGAGCGCCTCTGGTCCGCGCCATCCCTGGTCGGCGACACCACCGCGCCGCAGGTGGCCGCCGGTTCGGCCTGAATGCGGACCTGGCGCGCCGTTTGATACCGCCGGTGGACCGCTTCGACCGTATCTTCGAGCTCAACCGGATCTTCCAGGGCGCGCGTCACCCGGTCTCGCGCCGTCGCCTGGAAGTGGAGCTGGAATGCTCCAGGGCGACGGTCAAACGCATCATCGACGATATGCGCCTGTACCTGAATGCACCCATCGTCTACGACCGGGAACACAACGGCTATCGCTACGACCCGGCGAGCGGCGGGATGTACGAGTTGCCCGGACTCTGGTTCAACGCCTCCGAGCTACACGCCCTCTTTGCCGTGCAACAGTTGCTCGGCGACGTGCAGCCCGGACTCCTCGACCCGGTGCTCAAGCCGTTGCAGAAGCGAATCGACGCGTTGCTTGACCTTCAGCATACCGGCTCCGAGGGGCTCCAGGGCCGGATCCGCGTGCTGCAGATGGGTGCACGCGAGGCCGGCGAGGCATTCCAGGCCGCGGCCGGCGCGCTGGCGCGCCGCCAGCGCCTGGGCATCCGCTACTACACCCGTTCCAGCGAGGTGCGCAGTGAGCGAACCGTCTCACCGCAACGCCTGATCTACTATCGCGACAACTGGTATCTGGATGCCTGGTGTCATCTGCGCGAGGGTCTGCGCACGTTCTCGGTCGACGCGATCGAGTCGGCGCGGATGCTCGACGAGGCGGCCCTGGAGGTCGATGCCGACGCGCTCGATGGCCACTTCGACACCTCCTATGGGATCTTCTCCGGGGTCCCGGAGCACGAGGCCGTGCTGCATTTCGAGCCGGCCCGCGCGCGCTACGTCGCCAAGGAACGCTGGCATCGCAATCAACGCGGTCGCCTGCTTGACGACGGGCGCTACGAGCTGCGGGTGCCTTACAGCAATCCGGCCGAGCTGGTCATGGACATCCTGCGCTTTGGTGCGGACGTCGAGGTCGTGGCGCCGGGCGAGCTGCGGGCGCTGGTCGCGTCGCGCCTGCGCGCCGCGCTCGCCCGATATCCCCGCGCGGCGGGTTGAGCCGATGGCCGGGTCCATGCCAGTGGTGGTGATCGTTGCGGCGGTGGCGCGCAACGGTGTGATTGGCGATGGCAATCGATTGCCCTGGCACCTGCCCGCCGATCTCGCCCACTTCAAGGGCCTGACCCTGGATCGGCCCATCCTGATGGGCCGCCGCACCTGGGAATCGCTCCCGGGATTGTTACCCAGACGCCGGCATATCGTGATCAGCCGCGAGCCGGCATACCAGGCCCGTGGGTGCGAGCTGTTCGGCTCGCCGCAAGAGGCCCTGTATGCCCTGCGTGACGCCCCCGAGGTGATGGTCGTGGGGGGCGCGTCGATCTACCGGGCCTTGTTGCCGCTGGCCGCGCGCATGCATCTGACCCGGGTGGACGCCGACGTCGCGGGGGATGTCCGTTTCCCGCCCTGGTGTGATGCCTGCTGGCAGGAGGCGGCGCGCGACTACCGCGCGCCGGATCCGGCGAACCGCTTTGCGATGACCTTCCTGACGCTCGTGCGCGTCTGTCCCGACCCGCGCTGAGGGGCGCCCACGCTGCGGTCGCGCCGACGCGGATGGGGCATCAGCCGCCGGGGGCCAGATAACCACTGCAGTCGATGGCAAAGACCTTGATTGCCTTTTTCTTTCGGACCCGGATCGCGGTCATATGGCCGCCCCAGAGGCAGCCGCTGTCCAGTGCCCAGACGTTGTCCTCGGCGAGATAGCCGAGGGTGGACCAATGCCCGAAGATGATGCGCACATCGCTGGTGCGCCGTCCCGGGACCCTGAACCAGGGCAGGCACTCTTCCGGCTGCGCCCCGGGTGCCGACTTTTCGCTCAGGAGCAGGTTGCCGTCCCGATCGCAATAGCGCAGACGGGTCAGGCAGTTGGTGATGAAGCGCAGGCGCTCGGTCCCTTGCAGGTTGTCGGACCAGCGGCTCGGCTCGTTGCCGTACATCAGGTTGAGGAAGCCGGTGTGGTCGGGGCCCCGAAGGGCCTGCTCGAGCTCACCGGCGCAGGCGATCGCCTGTTCCAGGTCCCACTGTGGTGGAAGGCCCGCGTGCACCATCGCGAAGCGCTTGTTCGCATCGTAGTGCAGCAGTGGCCTGTGACGCAGCCAGTGCAGTAACTCCTCGCGGTCGGGGGCGTTGAGCACCTCGTCCAGGGTGCTCTTCTTGGCATGACGCTCATTGCCGGCCGCGAGCGCGAGCAGATGCAGATCGTGATTGCCGAGCACGACGACCGCGCGTTCGCCCAATGCCTTGAACCAACGCAGCACGGCGAGGGATTCCGGGCCGCGATTGACCAGGTCCCCCACCGACCAGAGTTGGTCCTTGGCGGTGTCGAAGCCGATCGCGTCGAGGAGTTGCCGCAACTCGTCGTAACAGCCCTGAATGTCGCCAACCGCGTAAATTGCCATAGAACCGCTCGTCGTACCCTCGCCATCGTGCGGCGGGGGATCAATGTTGATCGGGATCCGTCGGGCCCTGGGCAGTGCGATGCCGCCGAGGCACGGCGCCGCTGGATTCAGTGCAGGCGACTGCGGTTGGCCAGGGAGAACGGACGGATCTCGGCATCGAACTGGGTGCCGTCATCGGCGAGCATCTGGTAGCTGCCGTGCATGCTGCCCACCGGCGTTTCGATCTGGGTCCCGCTGGTATAGCGAAACGACTCGCCGGGCCGCAGGTAGGGTTGCTCCCCGATGACGCCGGCACCGCGCACCTCCTGCACCTTGCCGTTGGCGTCGGTCACGATCCAGTGCCGGCTCAACAGCTTTGCAGCCTCGGCGCCGCGGTTCTCGATCGTAATCGTGTAGGAGAACACGAAACTCTGACCAGCGGGGTCGGATTGCTCGGCCAGGTAGCTGGTCGTGGCGCTGACCATGATTTTGTAGCGCTCGTTATCGGCGATTTGCATGTCGTTACCTCGTCGATCGGGTCGGTGATGGCCTGCGCCTCCGCGGGGCGGATGGGCCGCGCCAGGCGGCCACCGCGGTCCGCCGGGGCCGGTCCGAAACCTTGGCAGTGTCGCCCTCGCGAGCGGACCGGGCCGCGTTTGCCTTTCGACGAGCGGCGGGGTCGGCCGCTCGAAAATCGCCCGCAACGTGACCGACAGCAACTGCGCGACAGCCATGGATGATGGATAATACCGCATCCCGTGCGGCGGGCAGTTGAGATCGTCAAATTCGGTGATTACACGGGTGCGCCTATCCATTTTTTTCAGGGTGTTGTAATCTCTTGTTCGGAAGTAACCTCAATCCGATTCCGATGCTGGCATGGTCATGATCAACAGGCACATTCGTCGCAAGCCGGATCTCTTTCTCGTGCTGTTGCTGATCGTCGGCGTCGGCCTGTCGGTGACTGTCGCCTACCAGATCAACGTGTACCATGGGCAGAACGATGCGCCCGTGGCCAAACAGTCGCCGTTTCCGTCGAACATCGGCGGTTAACCTGCCGGTGCTGCCCAGGCGGCGGCGATGACGCGATGGGGCCGGTCGGCCTTGGCGGGGAAGGGTCGCCGATACAGGAACCCCGGGCGGGGCCTGTCGGGCTCGGCTTTCTTGCCGCAAGGGGGACCATCGCATGACAGCAAAGCCGCGGGTTGGTGTGGTCGGGGTCGGCTATCTCGGCCGATTCCACGCGCTGATCTATTCTCGCCTGCCAGGTGTCGAGCTTGTTGGTGTGACCGACATCGATGGCGAGCAGGCCAGACGCGTCGGCGCCGAGGCGGGCTGCGCCAGCTTCACGGACCCGGGGGCCCTGCTCGGGCGCGTGGACGCGGTGAGCGTGGTGGTCCCGACGACGGCGCATCTGGACGTCGCCGCGCCCTACCTGCAGCGGGGCGTGCACATGCTCCTGGAAAAGCCGATTGCCGCCGATGCGGGGCAGGGCGGGGAGATCGTTCGCCTCGCCGAGCAGTCCGGCGCGATCCTGCAGATCGGCCACCTGGAGCGTTTCAACGCGGGCATCATGGCGCTGGCCGAGCGCATCGACGCGCCGCGCTTCATCGAGGCGCAGCGCATGGGCGGCTTCGTTGAACGCGCCACCGACGTCGATGTCGTCTCCGACCTGATGATCCACGACATCGACATCATCCTTGCGCTCGTGGACTCCGATCTGGCCGACGTCCGCGCCGTGGGGACACCGGTGCTGACACCGCACGTGGATATCGCCAGCGCCCGGCTGGAGTTTCAGAACGGCACCGTCGCGAACGTCGTCGCCAGCCGCGTCTCGGACAAGAAGACCAGACGAATCCGCGTGTTCCAGCCCCACGCGTACCTGTCGCTGGACTTCGTCGATCAGACCCTGGACATTGCCACACCCGAGCTGCACCCCGGGGCGGCGCGGCCCGAGATCAAACGCACCCGCGTTGCGGTCGAGTCGGTGAAGCCGCTCGACCGGGAGATCGAGGCGTTCGTGGACTGCGTGCGCCGGCGCGGGCGGCCTCTGGTCGATGGGCGCGTCGGTCTCAAGGCGCTGCAGGTGGCCCTGACGGTCCACGAGCGGATTGCGGCCTGACGCGGGACGCGGGCGCGCCGCGGCGGCGCCCGGCCATCTCCATCGCGCAGACGATGGCCTGCTCCAGGCTGCCACTGTCGGCCGCGCCGGTACCGGCAAGCTCGAGCGCGGTGCCGTGATCCACCGAGGCGCGGACGATCGGCAGCCCCAGCGTGATGTTGACCGCGTTGCTGAAGCCGATGTGCTTGAGCACCGGAAGCCCCTGATCGTGATACATCGCCAGCACGGCGTCGACCCCAACAAGGCGCTCTGGAACGAATGCGGTATCGGCCGGCATCGGACCGGTCAGGCGCAACCCGGCGGCACCGAGCTCGGCCAGCACCGGGGCGATGATCTCGATCTCCTCGCGGCCCAGGTGTCCGCCTTCGCCCGCATGCGGGTTCAGGCCCAGGACCAGGATGTGTGGCCGTGGTACCCCGAACAGGCGCCGCAGATCCTGGTCTAGGGTGATCAGGACGCGTCTCAGCAGGGCCTGGTCGATCGCGTCGGGGACCGCGCGCAAGGGCAGGTGCGTGGTGGCGAGCGCGACCCGCAGGCCCGGTGCGGCCAGCAACATCACGGGCTGCGCATCGCAGCGCTCGGCGAGAAACTCGGTATGACCGGTGAATGGAAGCCCGGCGTCGTTGATGATCCCCTTGTGCACCGGCCCCGTCACCATGGCGTCGAAACGCCCGTCCAGACAGCCGTCGCAGGCCCTCGCCAGCGTCTCGAGCACGTAGGCGGCATGGCCACGGCACGGGCAGCCGGGGACGACCTCCGGCGCCGTCAGCCCGACGGCGTCCACCAACAGGGTGCCGGGGCTCTGAGGTCGTGCGTCGCGGGACGCATCGAACGCCAGGAGCCGCAAAGGTTGCCCGAGCAGCGTGGCGCGGCGCTCCAGCAGGGTCGGATCGCAAACGGCGACCAGCTCGGCTTCGTGTCCACGCTGGGCGATCGCGACGCAGAGGTCGGGGCCGATGCCGGCGGGTTCGCCTGGCGTGAGCGCGATCCGGCGCACCCCCGGGCGCGACGGGTCCGGGTCAGTCCTCGTCATCGCCCAGGCGTACCTCGACGTAGGCCTCGTCGCGAAGCCGCCGCAGCCACAGCTCGGTGGCCTCCTCCGCCTTGCGCTGGCGAATGGCATCCTTTGCCTTGATGCGCATGATCTCGTCGGTGGTGTCCTGGTCGCGGCGCTCAAGCACCTGAACGATGTGCCAGCCGAACGGGCTCTGGAACGGCTCGCTGATCTGGTTGGGCGCGAGGGCGTCCATCTTCCGCTCGAACTGCGGGACCGTGTCGCCCGGGTTGACCCATCCGAGATCGCCTCCCTTGAGCGCCGAACCGGTATCGTCCGAGTGCGAGCGCGCGAGTGTCGCGAAATCGTCGCCGCCGAGGATGCGCAGGCGAAGCTGCGACAAGCGGCCCTTGGCGTCTTCGTCGGAGACGACCTCGTTGGTGCGGATCAGGATGTGTCGGGCATGGGTCTGGGTCTGCCCCTGTGGCGCGTCGCCCTTGATGTCCGAGACCTTGATGATGTGGAAGCCGCTGGGGCTGCGGATCGGGTCGGAGACCTGCCCCTTCTTGAGCGTGCGTGCGGGCTCCGCGGCGAGGCTCGGCACCTCTGCCATCGGGAACCAGCCGAGGTCGCCCCCCTCGAGTGCCTGGCGACCCTCGGACTCGGCGACCGCGATCTTGGCGAAGTCTTCCCCCTGGCGCAGACGTTTCACGATCGCCCGGCTCTTCTCCTGCGCCCGCGCGATCTGCTCCGGTGTCGCCGGGTCCGGTATCGCGATGAGGATGTGCTGCAGCCGCACCTCGTTGCGCTCGATCAGCGAATCGGATTCCTGCTCGAGGAAGCGGTCGATCTCCGGTTCGCTGACCCGGATGTTCTGGACCACTTCCTGCTGCTGCAGGCGGGAGGTGAGGATCTGCATCCGGGTATCCTCGCGAAAATCATCGAACGAGATGCCGCCGGCCTCCAGGGTCAGGCGCAGCTGCTCGAGCGGGAGGCCGTTGCGTTCGGCGATGTTGGCCATGGCCTCGGTCAGCGTGGCCTCGTCCACCTCGATGCCCAGCGTCTTGGCCCGCTGGAACTGGAGGCGCTTGAGGATCATGCGGTCGAGCACCTGCTTCTCGAGCACCGGTCGCGGCGGCAGGCTCGTGCCCGCCGATTGCAGCTGCGGCAACACGAGGTTGATCTCTCCCTGCAGCTCGCTCTCGACGATGACGTCGTCGTTGACGACCGCGACGATCGAGTCGAGCGGCTGGATGTCGGCCGCGTGGAGCGGGGCGAAGAACCACAACAACAGGGCCAGGAAGCCGCGCGCCGGGTTTGCGCGGATCCGCCCCATCGGTCTAGTCGAGCTGATAGCCATAGATCTCCTGTTCGAGGAATTTGTCGATCGAGCTGCCGATGGCGCCGAGACCGGCGAGCTCGAGCTGAACCATGACGGACGTGCTGGCAACATCGTCCGGATTGTTCTTGAAATGGCGGCCGATGAGGCGTATCCGCCAGCAGCATTTGCCGTACTCGATCCCCGCGAAGGCCTCCATGGTCTGGTCATGCAGCACCGAGTAGAGCCAGCGCCCGACCAGCTCGACACGCTGCCCGATCGGGAATCGGAACGACATGTCCGTGTCCTCGTAACGGTTGGTCTCGTTGGTGCCATAGTCGTAGCGGTAGGCGAGATTGAGCACGCGCTCGTGCTGGTCCAGATATTGGAGCTGGAGCGTGCTGCGCTGCCAGTTGTTCTCTTCCAGCTCCGGATCCCACTCGAAGCTGGCCCGGCCGTTCCAGTTCTCGAGCAACTGGGCCGCGAGCTCCCCCGCGTAGGGCGAGCGCGTCGCGGTCTCCTCCGCTCCGTTGATCTGTACCCGTCGATTGGCGAAGTAGAACACCTGCCCGACGCTTGCGCGGAAGAGCTCCCGGCCACTACGGCCGTCGAGGGTGCGTGAGGTCAGCCCGGCCGTCACCTGGTTGGTGTCGCCAATGCGGTCGCGTCCGGTGAAGCGATTGTTGCGGAACAGGTTGGAGAAGCTGAACGAGAGCTCGGAGCTGTCGAAGACCGGCGTGTCGCTCTGGTCGACGTATGGGGTGTAGAGATAATAGAGCCGCGGCTCGAGGGTCTGCAGGGTCTTGTTGCCGAGCCAGCTGGCATCGCGCTCGAATACCAGCTTGCCGTCGACGTCGACACTGGGGATGGCGTGCGAGGGCGATTCCGGCTCGCCCGAAAGGGTGTCGGCCAGGGCGTAGTTGGCCGTATAGAGTCTGGCGCTGGGGATCAGGTGTCCATAGCTGCGCCGCAACGGCAGGCTCAGCGCCGGCACGGTCGCCACGCGCTGGCCATGGACCTTGTGGTTGTGGTCGAAGTAGTCGTACTCCACCTGCAGGCCACCGACGAGGCCGAGCCCGAGGTCCCGGGAGGGCACCGTGAGCAGGACCTGCGGCAGCCGCCCATAGGGGCGCGCGCTTGGGCTGATGTCCTGATCGATGGTCTGGTACGACAACACGCCGGACTTGATCGAGAATCCGTTCCCGTTGAAGGTCACCTCGCCGCTTTGCTCCAGGTAGCGCGTGCTGGTGATCTCGAGACTGTTGCCGAAGTCTTGCAGGTATTGATCGTCGGAGACGGCGTTGTAATCGACATCGGTACTCCAGTACTTCGCGAACACGCCCCGCTCCTGCACTCGCAGTGCACCGCGTGCGCCGCCATCCTCGTATTGGTTGTCGTGCGGGATGAGCTCCGCGTCGATGCTGCCGTGATCCCGCGTCGTCAGATATCGCAGCTCGCCGCCGAGCATGATGCCGCGCTGGCTCATGTAGCGCGGATACAGTGTCGCATCCAGGTTTGGGGCGATATTCAGGTAGTAGGGCGTGATGATGTCGAGACCTGTCTGGTCGGAGCTGCCGATGGAAGGGATCAGAAAGCCGCTCTTGCGCCGGTCGTCGATTGGAAAGGACAGGTAGGGGGTGTAGAAGACCGGAATGTTCCCGAATCGCAGCCTGGCATGATGAGCCACCCCCCGGCCTTTGGTCTGATCGAGCTTCATGTCCCTCGCCCGTACCGACCACGCGTTGACGCCAGGTGGACAGGCCGTGTAATGAATGTCCGAGTAACGCGAGAGCTTGGGGTCGAGGATATCGATGACCTCCGCGGTGCCGCGAAGGTTGGCCGATCCGCTGAAACGGTAATGGGCGTCCTTGATCTGGCCCTGGTCGCGGTTCAGATTGAACTGCCCGTCGGAGCCGACGATACGCAGGCCGGGATACTGCAGGTAGGTGCTTCCGGACGTGGCGACGTCGCCGGTTTTGCGGTCGTAGCTGACGCTGTCGGCCTCGATGCGCTGACTGCCCCGCTCGAGGGTCACACCTCCACCGAGGTCGACGATCTGCGAGTCCTGGTGGTAGGTCACGCCGGCGGCGTCGATGTCGATCGGGGTCGAGGGCGAGGGCTCCGGTGGCAATTCGGCGGGGCCGAGCCGTGCCGGGCGAGGGCCGCAATAGTCCCAGTCCAGCCCGCGGTGCAGGCGGGTCGCGGCGTAGGATTCGGTGTCCTGCGCCGTGCCCGCGGTGGTGTCGGCTGTATCCAGATCACCGAAATCGCCGCCGGGGATGTCCTCGGAGCCCGGTGCAACGCCCGATTCGGGCAACACCCAGAGCGACTCCGAGCCGGGGTTCGATGCGAAGTCGGCGATCACCTCGTCGATGCTCCTGTACGGAATCATCGGTGTCGAGGTCGGCAGGCTCGCGTCATCGAGCGCCGCCGCACCGGGGGAAACCGCGAGCGCGGGCGAAACCTCCAGTGCCGGCGAGACTTCCGGTGCGGTCGAGGTCTCCGTTGTGGTCGAGACTTCCGGTGCGGTCGAGGTCTCCGTTGTGGTCGAGACTTCCGGTGCGGTCGATGTCTCCGTTGTGGTCGAGACCGTTGCTTCGGATGCCACGACAGTGGTGGGCGCCGGCGACGGGTCGTCTTCGGACAGATCGTCGGCCGCGTTGACCGGAAACTGGATCGCGGCAGCAACGAGAACCGCTCTCACGAGGATCTTGATCGGCGCTTCGTGCATGGGGGCGAGGGGTAGTGTGCAGCGGGCCGTTGTGTGGTTCTCGAGGTCCGCGGCAGGCAGGACACCGTGGGTCGGGCAAACGCGTAAAATGGCACAATCGGCGCTTGGCATCAAATGCATGTCGCCTCCCGGGTCTCCGGCACCAGCATCCTCGAGCGGCCGCTCGCCTGCTGTGCGATTGGCACAGGCCCCGCGGTTCATTGGATTTTCGTGTTCCCGCACTGGCCCGCCGGGAGGGCGAGGGACGCGATGGCACCGGTGGTCGGCCACCCTGGGGCGCACGCGGTTGGCGTTGCTCGGATTATCCGTTCCCACACCATCCCCGTTGTTGAGGAGATTCCATCTTGTCAGACAGAAGGCTCGCACTGGAGAAGTGGCTCGCGACGGTGCTCGGCGAGGCCCCGGGGCCCTTGCGCCCCGTCTCTTCTGACGCCAGCGCCCGGCGCTATTGGCGGCTCGATCACCGGGGTGGAACGCTGGTCGCGGTCGACGCGCCGCCACCCCAGGAGGACGTGGGGCGTTTCGTCGAGCTCGCGCGGGCGTTTCGCGCCATTGGGTTGAATACGCCGGAGGTACACGCGCTCAGCGCCCCCGACGGTTTCCTCCTGCTCGGCGATCTCGGGGAGCGCTCGTACTACCAGCATCTGGATGCCGCAAACGCGGACCAGCTCTACGCGGATGCGATTGCCGCGCTGGTGGTGATGCAGACCGCGGGACCGACAACAGGTCTGCCGCACTACGATGGGGCGTTTCTGCGCCGTGAGCTTGGTCTGTTCAGCGAATGGCTGCTCGAGGGGCTCTTGTCCGTACCGCGCACGGCGGCGATGGAGACGATGCTCGCGCGGGCCTTCGATGTCCTGGTCGAGCATGCGCTCGCGCAGCCGCGCGTCTGTGTCCATCGCGACTACCATTCCCGCAACCTCATGGTGACAGGGGCCCAGCTGGGCGCTAATCCCGGCATCCTGGACTTCCAGGATGCGGTCGTCGGTCCGGTCACCTACGATCTGGTCTCGTTGCTGAAGGACTGCTACATCGACTGGCCCCGCGATCGCGTCGAGGACTGGGCATCGGGCTACTTCGACCTGGCCGTTCGGTCCGGCATCCTGCGCACCGCCGAGGAGCCCCATTTCCTCAACTGGTTCGACCTGATGGGGGTGCAGCGGCATCTCAAGGCGGCCGGGATCTTTGCCCGGCTGGCGCTGCGCGACGGCAAGCCGGGTTATCTTGCCGATCTGCCGCGCACGCTCGGCTACGTGGTCGATGTGGCCAGCCGTCATCCCGCGCTTGGCGATCTCGGCGAGCTTATTGCCACGACCGTCCTGCCGCGGCTCGCCGAGCGCACCGGGCCGGGGCCAGGACTGGCCCGGGCGGGATAGGTGCCGCCCGGGGGCCGGCGTGCGGCCGCTCGAGGGTGGCCCCTTTGTATTTCAGCGGTTGAGGCCGGTCTGGGAGGGACCTTCCGCGGCCGTGGCCAGCCGCTCGCGCGCAATGGCGCGGTGCCCGATATCGCGCCGGTAGTACGCCTGATCGAACGCGATCTTCCCGGCGGCGGCATAGGCCCGAGCCTGGGCGGCCGACACCGTCTCGCCCAACGCGGTGACACAGAGCACACGGCCACCGCTGGTGGCCACGCCGCTGTCGCCGCGCTTCGTACCGGCATGAAAGACCTTGCAATCGGGCCCGTCGGCGGCGTCGAGCCCGTCGATCACATGGCCGCTGGCGTATGCGCCCGGATAGCCCCCGGCGGCGATCACGACTCCGAGGGCGACCCGTTGGTCCCAGCTTGCGCCGACCCGGTCCAGGCGTCCGTCGGTGGCCTCCAGACACAGGGCGACAAGGTCGGACTGCAGCCGCATGAGGATCGGCTGGGTCTCCGGGTCGCCGAAACGGCAGTTGTACTCGAGCACCTTTGGCGTCCCGTCGTCCGCGATCATCAGGCCCGCGTAGAGAAAGCCGACAAAATGAATGCCCTCGGCGGCAAGCCCCTTCACCGTCGGCTCCATCACCTCGTGCATGATGCGTTCATAGAGTGCCGGCGTGACCACCGGGGCGGGCGAATAGGCGCCCATGCCGCCGGTGTTTGGGCCGCGGTCGCCATCGTCGCGGGCCTTGTGATCCTGCGACGTGGCCATGGGCAGGATGTGGGCGCCGTCCACCATGGCGATGAAGCTGACCTCTTCGCCCTCCAGGCGCTCCTCGATCACGACCCGATGCCCCGCGTCGCCAAAGCGCCCGGCGCCGAGCATGTCGCGCACGGCCGTCTCGGCGGCAGCGAGATTGTCGGCGAGGATCACACCCTTCCCGGCAGCCAGGCCGTCGGCCTTGATCACGACCGGTGCGCCGACCCGGCGCAGATAGGCGATGGCGGCGTCCTGATCGGTGAAGACCTGGTAGGCAGCGGTCGGGATGCCGTGGCGTGCGAGGAACGCCTTGGCGAACGCCTTCGACCCTTCCAGCTGGGCCGCCGCCTTGGTCGGGCCGAAGCAGCGCAGGCCGGCGGCGTGGAAGGCGTCGACGATGCCGGCAACCAGCGGTGCCTCGGGTCCGATGATGGTGAGGCCGACGGCGTTGTCGGTCGCGAAACGGACGAGCGCGTCGATCTGATCGGCGCCGATGGCGACGTTCTCCACGCCCGGCTCGGTGGCGGTGCCGCCATTGCCTGGCGCAACGAAGACCTTGTCGGCCAGGGGCGAGCGCGCCGCCTTCCAGGCCAGGGCGTGCTCACGCCCACCGTTTCCGACGATGAGGATATTCATACTGGGTTTCGTGCTCCCGACGGCTCGAACCCGATGACGCCGCGGGTGCTCGAGCGGATGAACTGGATGATCTCGTCGGTCTCCTCGCCCGGCTGATCGGCCGCGGCCCTGTCCAGCGCCTCGGACCGGCGCAGTCCGGAGCGAAAGAGGATGCGATAGACGGCCTTGATGCGCGCGCGTTGTTCCGACGAGAAGCCGTTGCGGCGCAGGCCAACGCTGTTCAGGCCGATGATCCGCGCCCGTTGTCCGTTGGCGATGACGAAGGGCGGGACGTCCTGGGCGATGCCGCTGATGCCGCCGAGCATCGTATAGGGGCCGATGCGGCAGAACTGATGCACCGCGACCTGTCCGGCGATGAAGACATGGTGTGCAAGCTCGACGTGTCCGGCCAGGGTTGCGGTGTTGGCGAAGATGTTGTCGCTGCCAACGTCGCAGTCATGGCCGACGTGGGAGAACGACATGAAGTAGTTGCGATCACCGATGCGGGTGCCTCGGTCCGTCTTGACGCCGCGGCTGATATTGACGCCTTCCTTGAAGTGGTTGTGGTCACCGATGCGCAGTGGCTTGGACTTGTCCGTGCTGTAGCTTAGATCCTGCGGCTCGCTGCCGAGAGTGGCGCCGTGGCAGACACGGTTGTGGGCCCCCATTCGGGTCGCGCCGTAGATGCGTACGCAACTGTCGATGATGCAGCCTTCACCAACGACGGCGCCCGTCTCGACCATCGAGTAGGGGCCGACACTGGCAGAGGGGTGCACCTGCGCCCCGGGCTCGATGATTGCCGTCGGATGGATGCCCATGGACCGCCTGTTCCTCGCCACGTGGGTCGTGTTGGCCGGGTCATACAGCGCCGCGACGCGGCTCAGTGTCGGAAGTGGCGCATGCCCGTGAAGACCATCGCGATGCCGTGCTCGTCGGCCGCGGCGATCACCTCCTCGTCGCGCATCGAGCCCCCCGGCTGGATCACCGCGACGATGCCCGCGGCCGCGGCCTGATCGAGCCCGTCGCGAAACGGGAAGAAGGCGTCGGAGGCCATCACCGAGCCCTTGACATCCAGGCCGGCCTGCTCGGCCTTGATCGAGGCGATGCGTGCCGAATTGACGCGGCTCATCTGCCCGGCGCCAACGCCGATGGTCATGCCGTCGCGGCCGTAGACGATCGCGTTGGACTTCACAAACTTGGCCACGCGCCACGTGAACAGCAGATCGCGCATCTCCGCCTCGCTCGGCGCGCGCTTGGTCACCGTGCGCAGCCGTGCGTAGAGCGCGAGATCCGCGCCCTGCACCAGCAGGCCACCGTTTACGCGTTTGAAGTCGCTGCGCGCGATGGCCTCGCTCGCCCAGTCGCCGCATTCGAGCAGCCGGACATTCTTCTTTGCCGCCACCGCCGCGCGGGCCGCGTCGCTGACCCTCGGCGCGACGATGACCCCGACGAACTGGCGCTCGACAATGGCGCCGGCGGTCGGGCCATCGAGGGTGGTGTTCACGGCGATGATGCCGCCGAAGGCCGACTCGGGATCGGTCGAGAAGGCGCGCTCGTAGGCCTCCAGCAGCGTCGCGCCCTCCGCCACACCGCACGGATTGGCGTGCTTGACGATGACGCAGCAGGGGCCGTCGGCAAACTGCTTGACACATTCGATGGCCGCATCGGTATCGGCGATGTTGTTGTAGGACAACTCCTTGCCCTGGAGCTGGGTCGCCGTTGCGATGCCGGCCTCGCTGACGGCCGGGTCGGTGAAAAAGGCCGCCTGCTGGTGTGGATTCTCGCCGTAGCGCATCGCCTGAACGCGCCGGAACTGCAGGTTCAACGTCCGCGGGAATTCCGCCCGCTCGCCATCGGTGAGCCGGCCAAGGTAGTTGGCGATGGCTCCATCATAGCGCGCGGTGTGCTCGAAGGCCTTGACCGCGAGGTCGAATCGCAGCCCATCCCCGACGGCCCCACGGTGGGCCTGCATCTCGGCCCTGACGCGGGGGTAATCGGCCGCGTCGACCACGACCGTGACCGCGGCGTGATTCTTCGCCGCCGCGCGCAGCAGTGTCGGGCCACCGATATCGATGTTCTCGATGGCGGTGGCAAGGTCGCAGCCCGGTGCGGCGACGGTCTCCTCGAACGGGTAGAGGTTGACCACGACCAGGTCGATGGGCTTGATCTCGTTCTCGCACATGACCGCGTCGTCCAGGCCGCGCCGGCCCAGGATGCCGCCGTGTATCCGTGGATGCAGCGTCTTGACCCGGCCTGCCATCATCTCGGGAAAACCCGTGTAATCGGCGACCTCGGTGACCGGGATGTCGTGCTCGGTCAGGGTGCGGGCGGTGCCGCCGGTGGAGAGGATCTCGACGCCGTCGGCAGTGAGCGCCCGGGCAAGCTCGACGAGCCCGGTCTTGTCGGAAACGCTGATTAGCGCGCGTCGGATGGCGTGCATGTCTACTCTACTCTCCTGTTGTCCCTGGCGGGGTGGTGTTCACGTGTTCACGAAGCGGTGGGCGGACCGCCCGCGGGGCCTGCGCGCCCGAGAAAGGGCGGGGCGCGGGGTGTCGGTCAGTTGCCGCCGTGCTTCTCCAGCTTCTTGCGCAAGGTGCCGCGGCTGATGCCGAGCATTCGCGCGGCGGTGGTCTGGTTGCCGTTGGTATGCTCGATCACGGTGCGCAGCAGGGGTCGCTCGACTTCGTCGAGGACGAATCGATGCAGGTTGGTGATCTCGTGCCCATCCATGCTGTGAAGATAGAACAGCAGCGCATTGCGGACGCAGTCGCCGAGCGGCTCCGTCCGGTCCGGTGGCGCCGTGCTCAATCCCGTCGCCCAAGGCTCGTCGGCACGACAGTCACCGGATTCGTCGCCGGTGGCGATCGCGTGCGCCTCCACTCTGCTCATGTCGTTCCCCCCATATGTCCGGCCTCGTCGAAGAAGTGCGCGACCTGGGCCAGTTGTTCGGTGGCGGTCCCGGCCTCGAAGACGTGGCCTTGAAATGATTCGCCCCCCGGGTACGCACGGCAATACCAGCCGATGTGTTTTCGCGCGATGCGCACACCCCGTTTCTCGCCGTAGAAGGCGTAGAGTGTGTTGAGATGCTCCAGAAGCGTGTCGCGGACCCAGGCGGCATCCGGTGCTTGCAAGCGTTGCCCGGTGCGCAGATAGTGCTCGATTTCGTGGAAGATCCAGGGCCGGCCCCGCGACGCCCGGCCGATCATAACAGCATCCGCCCCGGTGTAGTCCAGTACGCGGCGCGCCTGCTCCGGGGAGTCGATGTCGCCGTTGGCAACCAGCGGGATATCGATCGCGTCGCGGATGGCGCGCAGGCTCTCGATCTCGGCGCTCCCGGAATAGCCGCACGCCCGGGTACGTCCGTGCACGGCGAGCAGCGCGATCCCGCTGTCGCGGGCGATACGGGCGATGCGAGGGAGGTTACGCGTCTCCGGTGACCAGCCGGTGCGGGTCTTCAGCGTCACCGGAACCGATACCGCGCCGACGACCGCCTCGAGGATCCGGGCAACCAGCGCCTCGTCGCGCAGCAGGGCCGAACCCGCGGCCGCACGGCAGACCTTCTTCGCGGGGCAGCCGAGATTGATATCGATGATCTGCGCGCCGTGGTCGCAATTGAAACGCGCCGCATCGGCCATCCTGGCCGGGTCCGCCCCGGCGATCTGCACCGCGATTGGCCCTGGCTCACCCCGGTGCTCGAGCCGTTCGCTGCTCTTGCGGGTGCCGCGCAGGCCCGGGTCCGACGAGACCATCTCCGAGACCGCCAGGCCGGCGCCAAGCCGGCGGCACAGGGTGCGGAACGGCTGGTCGGTGATGCCTGCCATCGGGGCCAGAATGAGCCGGTTTGGCAGGGTGATCGGGCCGATGCGCAGGCTCTGCCGGCGCGGGGGCGTGGTCGATACACCGATGCTGGAGTAGGGGCCGTCGCTCGCCGGTCGCATGGGAGTTGCCTGACTCGAGGGGGCCGTAATTTTACCCGAGCTCGGCGCGGTTGTCGCGGCCAATCCTCCTCTGCAGCGGCAGTCCGGTCGATGTGCGGGGAACGTCGGCGTCCGTGCAGGCCGGGGCGGAGGCTGGCACTACGACCACAACTGCTACCGCGGACGCCATTTCACGGTGATCCTGTCGGTGCTCAATCGCTCGGCAGCCGGCGCTGTCTCCGCCGGGCGGTTGACCCAGCGCCTGCCCATGCTGCGCCGCCGCCCTGCGTCGGGTCGCCCGCAAGCGGGCTCCTACGGGCCCCGACACCGGTCGGCGTGGGAGCCCGTTTGCGGGCGACATCTCTCCTGACAGAGGGGGCTTTCCAGAGGCGGTTTGGCAACCGGCACACCGCCCCGAGGCGGCTGTGCCCTCGTGGGGATACCTCAGGGCCAGGGCAGCATTCTGGGGACATCGAAGGGACCCGGGGGAGACCCAGATCCAATGCCTGTCGGGAATTGGACCCGCTCGCACTCTGCGAGGCACGACCTGCGAAGCACCTCGTCTTCAATCGGTTGCAGCGCTTGAAAATGCCTGGCCCTCCGTGCCCTGGAGGTAGGACGCCTAAGATCAGGGCTTCCCGAGTTTGGCGTCGGCTCCGATCGACATCAAACCGTCACCACCGGCAAGGCGTCGCGATGCTAAGTTACCCGGTGATCCGGCGTCTGGCCGAGCGAGGGTGGGGGCCGAGGAGGGGCCGGTTCAGTCCGCCGGTGGACAAGATCCGCTGGGAGTCGGATCCGTACGATTCCCGGGCCATCGAAGGTCTGCACGGGGAACCCGATCCATTCGCGTTTACCAGTGGTGCCGGGTGTGCCGGCACTTTCAGCCGCGATGAAGACCGAAGGTCGGTGAAAAATGGAAAGCCGAGCCCCGCTCTTCGTGCGTCCAGATGGCCGGCACCACCCGATCCGGTGTCTCGCGAGGCGACCCCGGCGTCCGCATCGAACCATGGTGAGACTGGAGTGGAGACGATGATCGACGATCCCAATGTGCCCGACGGTAAGGATTGGCTGCTGGAGGAGCTCGAGGACTCCCTGGACGAGGACTATGAGCTGGAGCTCTCCGAGCCGGCGCTGTCGCTGGAATTGCGCAAGATCTACAAGCGCCAGCATCCACCGAGCATCGACCGGCAGACCTACTTCAGGGCCCTGCTGACGCTGCAGGCCGAGCTGATCAAGCTCCAGGACTGGGTCGAGCACAGCGGCGAGAAGATCGCCGTGATTTTCGAGGGGCGAGACGCGGCGGGCAAGGGCGGGGTGATCAAACGCATCACGCAACGCCTCAATCCGCGTGTCTGCCGCGTCGTGGCCCTGTCCAAGCCCACCGAGCGCGAGCGCAGCCAGTGGTACTTCCAGCGCTACGTGCCACATCTTCCCTCCGGCGGCGAAATCGTCCTGTTCGACCGTTCCTGGTACAACCGCTCCGGCGTCGAACGGGTGATGGGCTTTGCCACGCCTGAACAGGTGGAGCAGTTCTTCGAGGACGTGCCTGCATTCGAGCGCATGCTGGTCCGTTCTGGCGTCCGGTTGATCAAGTACTGGTTCTCGATCACCGACGAGGAACAGCAGCTGCGCTTTCTGATGCGGATCCACGACCCGCTCAAGCAATGGAAGCTCAGTCCGATGGACCTGCAGTCGCGCGTGCGCTGGGAACAGTACACCAAGGCCAAGGAGGAGACCTTTGCGCGCACCAACAGCCCCGATGCGCCCTGGTTCATCGTCGCGGGCAACGACAAGAAGCGGGCGAGGCTCAATTGCATCCATCACCTGCTCGATCAGATCCCGTATCGACCGGTCACCCATGAGCCCATTACGCTGCCCGAGCGGGTCTTCAACGCCGACTACGACCGCGAAACCCTGCCGCCCGAGCTGCACGTGCCGAGCCGTTACTGAAGCCGCCAAGCGGTGGGTGGCCTGACAACGCAAGGCCCCCCAGCGCTGGCGCGTCAAGCAACAGGGTCAGGCCGCGGGCGGCTCGCTTCGAAGCGGGCCCGGCCGGCATCGGCGTGAGCGGGCGCGAGCCCAGGCGTTGCGCCCGGGTCCGTTCCCTGTCTTCTCCGCCGGTGGCGGGCGTCAGTCGCGTTGCGCGCGACGGCCGTGCAGCAGCGCCCACCCGTCCAGGATCTGGGTCGGCGCGAGCGCGATCGCGTCGCGGTAGGCCGCGGCGACCTGGTCGACCTGGGTCTCGAGTATGCCCGAGAGCGCCAGATGTCCGGAGCCTTTGGTCAGGGCCGTGAGCCGAGGCGCCAGCTCCACCAGCGGGCCGGCCAGGATGTTGGCGACGACCAGGTCGGCCGGATCCCCGGCCAGGGTGTCCGGGGAGCACAGGGCGAGCCGCTCGGCAACGCGGTTGGCCGCCGCATTGGAGGCGGTCGCCTCCAGCGCCTGGGGGTCGTGATCGATCGCGATGGCACGCGCCGCACCGAGCTTGAGCGCCGCGATGGCGAGGATCCCGGAGCCGCAGCCGTAGTCCAGCACGGTGAGTCCCGCCAGCGGCGTGGCGTCGAGCCAGCCAAGGCACAGCGCCGTGGTCGGATGGTGGCCCGTACCGAAGGCCAGGCCAGGGTCCAGCTCCACGACGATGCTGTCGCGAGCGTTCGGGTCACTGTCATCGGGGCGTTGTCCCCGCGGACAGACCCAGAGCCGCCGCCCGAATCGGGTGGGCCTGAATTCGTCGAGCCACACCCGTTCCCATGCACGGTCCTCGAGCCGGGTAACGCTCGGCTCGGTGAGGCAAAAGCGCGCGAGGGTCGATGCCGCCTCCCGGGCCTGGGCCTGGCCTGCCGGGCTGTCGTCGTAGAGCGCGGTCGCGCGCACCTGCTGCCAGAGCGGGGTCGTGTTGGGCGCGGGCTCCAGGATTGGGTCGTCGCCGGCGTCATCGAGCGTCACCGCCAGCGCGCCCGTGTTCTCCAGCGCGGCCTCGACCAAGGGGCCATGTGCGCGCTCGACGATCAGCGCCAGTTGCAGCCAGGGCATCGGGATTGGCTCGGGTGCGGCACCGCGCGGCCGCTACATGCCGAGCTTCTTCTCCAGATAGTGGATATTCGCGCCCCCCGTCTGAAACGCGGCGTCCTTCATGATCTCGCGCTGCAACGGAATATTGGTGTGAATACCCTCGATGATGGTCTCGCGCAGCGCGTTGTTCATGCGTGCCAGCGCGGCGTTGCGGTCCTCGCCGTGTGCGATCAGCTTTCCAATCATCGAGTCGTAGTAAGGGGGCACCACGTAACCGGAGTAGATGTGGGTCTCCATCCGGATGCCTGGCCCCCCGGGGGCATGAAAGTCCTCGATGCGCCCCGGGCTGGGCATAAAGGTCTCGGGGTGCTCGGCATTGAGCCGGCACTCGATGGCGTGGCCGCGCAGCACGATATCCTCCTGGCGATAGCGCAGACGCTCGCCCGAGGCCACCAGGATCTGCTCCTTGACGATGTCCACACCGGTGATCATCTCGGTGACGGGGTGTTCCACCTGGATGCGGGTATTCATCTCGATGAAGTAGAACTCGCCGTCCTGGTAGAGGAACTCGAAGGTCCCGACGCCGCGATAGCCGATACTGCTGCAGGCCGCCGCGCAGCGCTCGCCGATACGCCGGCGCTGCTCTTCGGTGATGCCCGGTGCCGGCGCCTCCTCGACCACCTTCTGGTGGCGGCGCTGCATGGAGCAGTCCCGCTCGCCGAGGTGAATGGCGTTGCCATAGTTGTCGGCCAGCACCTGGAACTCCACGTGGCGCGGGTTCTCCAGGTACTTCTCCATGTAGACGACGTCGTTGCCAAAGGCGGCCGCGGCCTCGGCCTGGGTCAGCGAAATGGCGTTCAACAGTGTCGCGTCGGAATGCACCACGCGCATACCGCGTCCGCCGCCCCCGCCCGCCGCCTTGATGATGACCGGGTAACCGATCTCCCGGGCCAGCTCCAGCGAGCGCTTCTTGTCCTCGTCCAGCGGTCCCCCGGAGCCGGGCACGCAGGGCACGCCTGCCTCTTTCATCGCGTCGATGGCAGAGACCTTGTCGCCCATCAGCCGGATCGTCTCGGGTTTCGGGCCAATGAACACGAACCCGCTGCGCTCGACCCGTTCGGCGAAATCGGCGTTCTCCGACAGGAAACCATAGCCCGGATGGATGGCAACCGTGTCGGTGACCTCCGCGGCACTGATGATCGACGGGATGTGCAGATAGCTGTCTCGCGAGGGCGCCGGGCCGATGCAGACCGATTCATCGGCGAGCAGCACGTGCTTGAGCTCGCGGTCGGCGACAGAATGGACGGCAACCGTCTTGATTCCGAGCTCGCGACAGGCGCGCTGGATGCGCAGCGCGATCTCCGCGCGATTGGCGATGAGTACCTTCTCGATCATTCGATGACGAACAGCGGTTGGTTGTATTCGACCGGCTGGCCATTCTCGACCAGGATCCGTTTCACGGCGCCGGCATGTTCGGCCTCGATCTGGTTGAGGATCTTCATGGCCTCGATGATACAGAGGGTATCACCCACCTTGACCTGATGACCCTCCTCGACGAATGGCTTACTGCCCGGGGAGGGTGAGCGATAGAAGGTGCCGACCATTGGCGAGCGCACCAGATTGGCCTCGTCCGGCTCGGCCGCGGCGGGTGGTGGTGCGGGCGTCGCTGCAAAGCCGGCCGCTGGCGCGCCCTGGGGGGCGGCGAAGGGCGCCTGCATCATGAATGGTGCAGGGCTGCCGTGGCGGCTGATGCGCACCGATTCCTCGCCCTCGTGGATCTCGATCTCGGCGACATTCGATTCCTCGAGGAGCTCGATGAGCTTCTTGACCTTACGGATGTCCATGCGGCGTTCTCGTTCTGCAGGTGTTTGATGGCTTGGTTCATGCGCCGGCGGACTGACCGGGCGGCCGCCACTCAGGTTGACGTGGCTGGGTTGGGGTCACGTAGACGGGCGAGCGCGGCGCGCAGCGCGAGGTCGTATCCTTGGGCGCCGAACCCGCTGATGACGCCGACGGCGATGTCGGAGAAGTAGGAGTGGGCGCGGAACGACTCGCGGGCATACACGTTCGACAGATGGACTTCGATGAACGGAATCGCAACCGCGAGCAGCGCATCACGCAGCGCAATACTGGTGTGGGTAAACGCGGCCGGGTTGAAGATGATGAATGCCGTCCGGTCGGCGGCAGCGCGCTGGATCGCGCCGATCAGCTCGTGCTCCGCGTTGCTCTGCGTGAACGCAAGCCGGACACCGGCCGCGCTGGCCCCGGCCCGCAGGCGTGCCTCGATCGCGGCAAGGGTCTCGTGTCCATACTTGTCCGGTTCGCGGCTGCCAAGCAGGTTCAGGTTGGGGCCGTTCAGGCAGAGAATCGTGGACATGCTGTGTGATCGGTCGCCAAACGCGGCGAACCGCGGCAAACGCGTCGAGAAAGATGTTAGAACCGGAAGACCCGCGCTCATGCACGGGCGGGCCTAGGGTAAAAGAATCGGCGTGAATTTACAAAGCTGATCGTGTCGTGACGGCACCGCGTGCTCACCGTCGCGCCAGCCCGACGGGCGCTGCCCTGGCTTGGCGGTTTTAGTCACTCCGAGCAGTCGAAATCGGGTCGAACGCGGTCCTACGGGATCAATTCCGGCAACAGGCTCCGCAACGCGTCGTGGAGTTGCGCGGCCGTCATCTCGCCGGTGCGGCTGAACACGCGCCGGCCGTGCGCGTCGAAGATCACGGTGAACGGGAGGCCGCCGGTGCGGTTGCCGAGCCGCCGGGAGAGCTCGACGGTCTCGACACCGCCAAGGAGCACCGGGTAGTTGAGCGGGTTCGCCGCGACGAAGCGTCGCGCCTCCGATGGCTCGTCGATGGCGATACCAACGACCTGCAACCGGCCCTCCCCGATGGCCTCCTGCGCTTGCACCAGCAGTGGCATCTCTCGCAGGCAGGCGGGGCACCAGCTGGCCCAGTAGTTCAGGACCACGACCTTACCCGCCCAGGCGTTGCTGACCACCTCGCGGCCATCCAGATCCGGCAGGCGAATGTCGGGCAAGGTCGCCATTTCGCCTTCGCCACGGTATACCCCCGTACCAGATGTCGCTGGTGTGCCCTCGGGCCGATCGAACCAGTGCTGCCCGAATAACGCGATGCCGATGCTGAGGGTGCCCGCGAGCAGCGCGATCAGCAGCACCTTGGCCGGATTCATGGGGCGATTTCCCGCAAATGCGCGGCGAACTCGTCGGCCGGCACGAACCCGACCAGGCGGTAGCCTCGCAGCTCGCTGCCGTCAGAACCAAAGAACAGCATCGCTGGCGGGCCGGGCAGGCCGAATCGCGTCTGCATCAGGGCCTTGTCATCGGCATCGTTGGCCGTGACATCGGCCTGCAGGAGCACGAAGCGCCCCATCGCCGCGATCACATCGGGATCGGGGAAGGTGTAGCGCTCCATCTCCTTGCAGGAGACGCACCAGTCGGCATAGAAATCGAGCATCACCGGCTTGCCCTCGGCACGGGCTGCCGCCAGCTCCCGGTCGAGGTCGGCGACGGTCTTGATGCGCTTGAACCGCGCGTGCTCGGCGCCGGCCTGCCCCGTGGCGGCCGGGACGATACCCCGCAGTGGCTGAATTGTGTCCTTGCCGCCAGCCGCCGCCCCAACGAGCATCAGCACGCCATAGATCAGCAGTGCCAGGCCGAGGGACTTCCACAACTTCGACCAGCCACGGGCCTCCCCCCCCATCGGGGCCAACGCCCCCATGTAGACGCCGGAGCTGATCAGCAGCAGGCCCCAGAGGAGCATCGCCACGGCCGCCGGCAGCACCCGCTCGACGAGCAGGATGGCGACGGCCAGCAGCAGCACGCCAAACACCGCCTTGACGGCGTCCATCCAGGCGCCGGCGCGAGGCAGCAGCTTACCGGCCGAGGTGCCGATGACCAGCAGCGGGGCACCCATGCCGAGCCCGAGCCCGAGCAGGGCGAAGAAGCCGAGCACGGCATCGCCGGTCTGACCGATGAAGATCAGCGCCCCCATCAGCGGTGGTGCGACGCAGGGTCCGACGATCAGCGCCGAGAGCGCGCCCATGATGCCGGCGCCGAGCAGTGTCCCCCCCTCCTGTCGGTTGCTGATCTCGGTGAGCTTGGTCTGCACGCTGCTGGGCAGCTGCAGGTCGTAAAAGCCGAACATGGACATGGCGAGCGCGACGAACACGGCCGCGAACAGACCGAGAATCCACGGGTTCTGGAAGGTCGCCTGCAGGTTGGCGCCGAACAATCCGGCGATAACGCCGACCACCGCGTAGGTCAGTGCCATGGCCAGCACATAGGCCAGAGAGAGCATAAAGGCCTTCCGCGTGGTGATGCGGTCACCCTGGCCGGCGATGATCCCGGACAGGATCGGGATCATCGGAAACACGCAGGGTGTCAGGGCCAGCAGCAACCCGAGGCCGAAGAAGATGGCCACTGCCCCGAGCACGCCGGTTTTGGCCAGCCGCGCGGCGATCTGATCCTGCTCCGACACGCGCTCGGGTGCGAGCGTTTCGGCGGGGGCGTCGGTCGTGGTGGCGGCCGCGGGCGCCGGGGGTTGCGCCGCCAGCGCGACGGTCCGTGTTGCCGCGGGCAGTTCCAGGGCGACCCGTTCGGTCACCGGCGGGTAGCAGATGCCGCGCTCGGCGCAGCC
The DNA here is from genome assembly GCA_040775095.1 of Chromatiaceae bacterium. GTDB lineage: Bacteria > Pseudomonadota > Gammaproteobacteria > Chromatiales > Chromatiaceae > JAXGTD01. The sequence continues at coordinate 58,217 of JAXGTD010000009.1, forward strand.
CTGAAACCTCGCCACCAGCGTGGCCGAGGTCGGGTCGGGGCTGGCGCGCAGCACGGGTACATCGACCTCGATGCGCCCGTGATAGATCGCGACGTCGCCGATGCTGCCGTCCGGGCGCACCGTGTCGGACTTGATGTCCGCCTCCGGCAAACGGAGCTCGCCGAGCTGCACCCCCTTGGCATCCTCCAGCGACAGGGAGATCTTCTCCTGATACAGATACGTCTCGGGGGCGATATCCCATCCGACCCGGAGCTGGTCTGGTCCGAGCACGACGGCATCGAAGCGGAATGCCTCCTCGGCGGGTAGGATGTCGTCTTCGAATCCGAATCCCAGGGACTGATTCAATGTCGCCAGCGCGGCAGTGGCCGACGCCGGTTTATCGCCGCTCTGGGGGGGCGGCGACTCGGTCACCGACGGGTCGGGTGTCGCGGCTGGCGTGTCGGGTGTCTCCGTCGGGGAGGGCGGCTCCGCGGTCGGCGTGTCGGGTGTCGCGAGCGCGGCGAGCTTCGGGAGATCCAGAAACATGCTCTGGCGTTGCGGCGGGTAGCAAAGCCCCGCGTCGGCGCAGCCCTGGGAGGTCGCCTGGATGCGGACGACCTCGCCAGCGTCGGCGCTTCGCTTCAGCGGAACGCGGGCCTCCACCCGATCGCGATAGACCTCGACATCGCCGAAGAAC
>JAXGTD010000010.1:0-56964 GCA_040775095.1 Chromatiaceae bacterium
CGCCGGAACTTCTTCGATAACAGATAGACGCAAGCTTGCCGCGCGTGGGTCTCCACGCGAAACCTCTTCCTCGACTAAAGCCGATACGTACACCTCGTAATTGGCTCTCCGTTCCTCCCACCATTCAGAGGTGATCGTTTGCCGGGCAGCGGTGACCAGGTCCCGGCTAGGGCGGGAGGCAACGTAACTGATCACGGAGGATTCGATGTATACAGTTGCGGTCATGATTAGCATGCTGTCGTGCCGGTTTGGCAGCTAACGCGTTGTTAAGGGGCGCTTCGCCGCATCGCGGCGGAGCGTCCCAGTGAGCGAAGCGAACGACTTGAACAAATTGTTAGAGGTTTTCATGTAAAAGCTCTGCCATTTCCTCCGGGGTAAATAGCAGATGGAGATTGACGTTGAGATATTCCCACGCCCAAGGTTGGATATTGAATGCAATGCCATCTATTAAGTTTCCAACGTTTGCTGCTCTATAAATGATGTGATTATTGACGAGACCTTGCACGACACCACTTCCTATGGGTAATTGCAATGTCTTGGTTTGAGTGCCTAGATAGGCTCTAAGAATGTCAGCCTCTTCGTTGGTGAGGTTGTGTAGATATCGTTGAGACTTTGATAAATTACTTTTCCATTTAATTCTCGTTCGCACCCATTTGATTGCTGCAAACGTGGCGCTAGCCGTAACAAGCGAAAGAGACGAGACAAAACCAAGCCCTATAAATGGTTTGTAGGTGTCTCTTATTTCAGTCAACCCGAACCTGACTATCAGATCTGTAGGAGAAAACAAAACTATACCGGTAGCAATTGCGATGGCTACTAAATACTTTGGTGAAAGCTTGAGCCAGCTTAATGCCCCGCTAAAATCCATTCTTTTATTTATCTCTAACCATTAGTATCAGGCCACACCCGCCCTGATAAGTCGATATTAGCCGAGCTTTCGGGCAAGGTTACAAGGAAGTCGCCGGTCTGGGACTTATCAAAACTCCCACGCCAGGATATCCGCCTGATTCCCGTGTTTATCAGGCACAGTTGCCCTGATAAGCCAGATATCAGCGGTTACGCTTGGCAGCTTGACCTGATAGATCGATAGCGATATTCGAATCTAGCACAGATCTCGAACGACGTGTACGCCCCTGTCGGGGCGTTATGGCATGGCGGGGCACAGGCTGTTGGACGAGGTGCGCGGGGTGATGCGTCGGCTGCATGCGGCGCTGCACAGGGTACCGCGCCTCGGCGTCTGGGTCGCGCGGTTCGTGTGCGTCCACCGCATGCTGTCGCGGGAGCGGTCGCCTGCGGACGGGGTGGCGGGGAATGCTGGGCCCTCGGCGGCCCGGACGGCAATGCTCGGCGTCGGTGTTGCCCTAGCCGGGCATGGTCGGAAACCCGGCGCGTGGACCCATCTCGTAGCGGTCGCGCGCGTAGAGCGGGGGACTCTGCATGTAGATGGCGACGAGCTGCGCGATTGACTCGAGCGCGTCCTGGTGGATGCGCTCGTAGCCATGGGAGGCGTCGATGCCAAAGGTGACCAGCGCGGTGCGCACGTCGTTGCCGGCCTCCAGCGCGGCGGCGCTGTCGGAGCGATAGTATTTGAAGATGTCGCGCTGGTGTGGGATCTGGAATTCCTGACAGATCTGGATGATCCGACGCGTGAGGTGGTAGTCGAACGGGCCGCCCATGTCGGCCATGCAGATGGTCGCGCCAAACTCGCTGGAATTCTGACCGGGCGCCGTCGTGCCGTTGTCGATGGTCAGCATCTCTGCCACGTCCTGATGCAGTGCCGCGGATGCGCCGGAGCCGATCTCCTCGGCAATGGTAAACAGCGGATGGCAGTCCACCGGCAGGAGCACGTCGTTGTCGCGGATCGCCTTGGTTGCCGCGAGCAACAGTGCCGCGCCGGCCTTGTCGTCGAGGTGGCGCGAGTTGATGTAGCCCGTGGCCGTGACCTCGGGGTTGGTGTCGATGGCCACAAAGTCGCCGACGTGCACGCCGAGCTTGAGCAGGTCGTGCAGATCGGAGACGCGCTCATCGACGCGAAATTCGACGTGGTCCCAACCGCCGGGCTGATTGTCGATCTCGGGACCGAAGGTGTGGCCCGACGCCTTCATGGGCAGGATGGTGCCACGGTGCTGCCCGATATCGGTGAACAGGGTGCAGCGGGCGCCCTCGGCGAAGCGGGCGTTCCAGTGCCCCACCGGGACCAGTTGCAGACGTCCGTTGGGCTTGAGCGACTTGACCATCGCACCGAGGGTGTCGATATGCGCAACGATGGCCTTGTTCGGCCGCGACAGCTCCCCCTTGAGCGTTGCGCGGATGGCGCCGCGGCGGGTCAGCTCAAACGGCACGCCGAGCCGTTCGAGCTCCTCGCACACCAAGTGGACGACCCGGTCGGTGTACCCCGAGGGGCTCGGCATGAACAGCAGCTTGAGCAATACGTCGAGCAGATACTCGGTATCGATGGCGATGGGCTTCAAACGCGAATCTCCCGGCTCGCGGTCTGCGGAAAGAGCAGATCGACGAAGCGCTCGGCAGTGGGTTGCGGCTCGTGATTGGCCAGACCGGGCCGCTCATTTGCCTCGATGACGACATAATCCGAGCCTCGGACATCGGGCACCAGAAAGTCAAGACCGGTCACGGGGATATCCAGCGCCCGCGCCCCCGCGCGCGCGGCCTCGGCGAGCACCGGACTGAGCTCCGCGGTGACGTCATGAATGGTGCCACCGGTATGCAGGTTGGCGGTCTTGCGCACGATCAGGACCTCGCCATCGGGTAACACGTCCTCCAGACCATGGCCGGACTGGCGGACACAACGCTCGGTCTCATCGTCCATCGGGATCGCGCTCTCGCCGCCGGTGGCCGCGCGACGGCGACGGCTCTGGATCTGGATGAGCTCGCTGATCTTGTGCTGGCCGTTTCCGATCACCTGCGCCGGCCGGCGAATGGCCGCCGCGACCACCTCGAAGTCGATCACGACGATGCGCAGATCGTCGCCCACGCAGAACTGCTCGAGGATGACACTCTCGCAGATGCGCCGGGCCGCCTTGACCGCGCGCTCCATCTCGCTCGCATCCCGGATGTCCACGCTGATACCGGCGCCTTGCTCACCGCGGGCCGGCTTGACGACGATGCGCCCATGCTTGGACAGGAAGGCGTCGGCCTGGTCCAGGGCCTCGAAGCGGATCTGGGCCGGCACCTGCAGCCCGGCCCGGTGCAGCAGGCGGCGGGTCACGGCCTTGTCGTCGCAGCGGCTCATCGCAACCGCGGTGGTCAGCTCGCTCAACGACTCGCGACAGACGATGCGCCGACCGCCGAGGGTCAGCGCGAAATACCCGGCATCGGCGTCGACGACCTCGATGCCGATGCCGCGCCGGCGCGCCTCGTTGACGATGATCGCCGCGTAAGGGTTCAGATCCGCCGCGGGCTGCCGGCCGATAAACAGGGGCTCGTTGTAGGCGTTCTTATTCTTCAACGCGAACGCCGGCACCCGCTCGAAGCCGAGCTTCTCATAGAGCCGGATCGCGTTGCGATTGTCGTGCATGACCGACAGGTCCAGGAACGCCCGCCCGCGAGCCTGGTAAAACTCCGCGACCTGTCGCACCAGCGTCTCGCCGATGCCCGGGTATGGGGCCTGGGCATCGACCGCGAGTGCCCAGAGGCTGGCGCCATTCTCGGGGTCGGCAAAGGCGTCGACGTGGTCGACCCCGTTGACTGCCCCCAGAACCGCACCATCCTGTTCATCGACCGCGACCCAGTAGTGCAGCGTGCGCGATGCGCGATGCTCCCAGATAAAGTCCGGGCTCGGCGGAACCATGCGTCGGGACGCGTACAACCGAAAGATCCCCTGGGCGTCCTCGCGGCTGTTGAGCAGCCGGATCTGAAAGCCCTTGGGTCGCCGATGCGAGTACTGATAGCGCTCCAACCAGAGCCGGAAGGTATGGGACGGGTCAAGAAACAGGTCCTGCGGCGCATACGACAACACCACGTGAGGGTCGCGCAGGTAGAGCGCCACATCGCGCTTGCCGGGACGCTCCTGCTGCAGCGTCCGGGCCAGGTGCTCCGGGTCGTTGAAGGTCTGTCCAAACAGCAACCGCCCCCAGCCGCAGTCGACCACGGATTCCGCGATGTCGGCCCCGGGGCGCTGATTGTGCTCGAAACTGGTCAGCGACGGCGCTCGAGTGCGTTCGAGGCGGTGGCGGATTCGGTCTGTGATGCCCATCGTTGGTTTCTCCCGATCTGAGTCAGATGCCCTGTTCCTGGAGCCACATCTCCAGCAGCGCCAACTGCCAGAGCTTCGAGCCGCGCAACGGGGTGATGTGCTGGTCCGGCGCGGCCAGCAACTCATCCACGTATTCGCGTTGGAACAGTCTGCGCTCACGCGCACGCGAGGAGTGCAGCAAGTCGCGCACCAGGTCGAGCACCTCGCCGCGCAGGTACTTCAGCGCGGGCACCGGGAAATAGCCCTTCGGGCGATCGATGACGCCGCTTGGAATCACGCGCCGCCCCACGGCCTTGAGCACGCACTTGCCGTCGTCACAGAGTTTGTATTGATCAGGAATGCGCGCGGCCAGCTCCACCAGCTCGTGATCCAGAAACGGGACACGCGCCTCGAGCCCCCAGGCCATGGTCATGTTGTCGACGCGCTTGACCGGATCGTCCACCAGCATAATCAGCTGGTCGATGCGCAGCGCCTTGTCCACCGGGGCCTCGGCACCCGGGCGGTCAAAATGGCCCCGGATGAAGGCGCGGCTGAAGTCCTCGCCGTGAAAGCGCGGGTGCACCGCGCGCAGGTACTCGGCGTGCTCGCGGTCGCAGAAGGCGCGCGCATAGTCCCCGACCGGATCGGTGCTGCCATTCATTGGCGGATACCAATGATAGCCCCCGAACACCTCGTCGGCCCCCTGCCCGCTCTGGACCACCTTGACGTGCTTGGCGACCTCCTGGGAGAGCAGATAGAAGCCGATCACGTCATGGCTGACCATCGGCTCGGCCATCGCGCGCACACAGCCCGGCAGGTTCGGCAGCAGCTTCGCCTTGGAGTCGACGTGAATCTTGTGGTGGCGGGTGCCATAGTGGTTGGCGATCAGATCCGAATACTGAAACTCGTCCCCGACCTCACTGCCCACGGTCTCGAAGCCCACGGAAAAGGTGTTCAGACCGGTCTGGCCCTGTTCGGCCAGCAGGCCGACGATCAGGCTCGAGTCGAGCCCACCGGATAGCAAGACCCCGACATCGACGTCGGCCACCAGACGCCGCTTGACCGCGCGGCGCAGGGACTCCAGCACCTTGTCCTGCCAGTCTTCGAAGCGCAGGCCCTTTTCATCGTCCGGGGTCACGAAGCGCGGCTCCCAGTAGACGCGCTCACGCGTCTTGCCGTCGGGCTCGATCACGCGGATCGTCGCCGGTGGCAGCTTGCGTACGCCGCGCAGGATGGTGTGCGGTGCGGGCACCACGGCGTGGAAATGCATGTAATGGTGCAGCGCGACCCCGTCGAGCTCGGTATCGATCCCGCCACCGGCGAGCAGCGCCGGCAACGTGGAGGCGAAGCGCAGCCCGCCCGACACCTCGGCGAAATAGAGCGGTTTGATGCCGAGTCGATCGCGCACCAGGGTCAACCGGCCGCTGTCGCGCTCGGCAACAGCAAACGCGAACATACCGTGGAAGCGCTCCACGCAGGCCTCACCCCAGGCGTGGAACGCCTTGAGCACGACCTCGGTGTCGCCGTGGGAGAAGAAGGAGTAGCCCTTCTGCGACAGCTCCGCGCGCAGTTCCTTGTAGTTGTAGATGCAGCCGTTGAAGGCAACGGTGAGCCCCAACGCGCTGTCCACCATCGGCTGACTCGCGTGGGTGCTCAGATCGATGATGCTCAGGCGCCGATGCCCGAGCGCGATCGCTCCCTGCTGAAACATCCCGCGCCCGTCCGGCCCGCGTGGGGCCATGCGCTCATTGACGGCACTCAGGGCACCGAGGTCAACGGGACGATCGTCAAAACGTATCTCACCACAAAATCCACACATCGGGGTTTCTCCGGGCTGGCAGAGGGGAAGTCGGGGTTGGGCGGGGGAAGAGGCGCGAGGCATCGCGACCATCTGGTGGCCCGGTCACGAGCGCGATCACGTGGGGCAAGTGGGCAAGTGTGCAAGCGGCGCCTGCCCCGTGAGCCAAAGCGGTGCTGAGTGGGCCCGCGGGCTTGGCATGTCGCCCCTCCGGTCAGGTCGGTCTGGCGAGCGTGGACGAATGCTCACGCCAGTTGCGGGCCGGTGCTCGCGCTCGCCGGAGTCCGCCGGGATTGGCTCCGAGAGCCACATCGTTGCGTCATCTTATCGAATACGGGGCGTCGCTTCCAGGCAACAGACCGGGCGGGGATGCTGCGGCGGGCGAGGGCCCGGGAGGACGCGCGATCCGCCCGGGCGCGCCATCAGGTCCCGCACAGCTGCCGAACCTGACGGCCCCGCAGGGCCTGAACGGGTCGAGCGTTGTTCCCCACGAGCCGCGCCAGACGCCGGATATCGTCCGGCTTGACCTCGAGCGGGTTACGGAACACATACCAATGCACGCCCTCTCGGCACGGCGGGACAGTCAGGGAACCCTCGTAGGCGAAGTAGTCCTTGCGACCCGGCAGCAGGAACACCGGATTGAATCCGACGTTGCGCCCGTAGTACTGCTCACCGGGCAACTCGGGTGCGTTGTCCAGGACCCGCCGCAGCATCTGATTATGACGCGTGCCGGCGACAATGGGCACGGCGACGATCGCGATATCGCCCCGTTCGCTGGCGTGGACCAACTGCAGCTCGGCGTCCGGGACGCCGCCATCGATCCGATGCTCACCGGGGACATGAAAGCGCATCTCGACCAGCTCGTAGCTCAGCCCTTCGGCGACCAGATAGCTGCCCCGGTCATAGCCGACACGCAACCCAGCCCCGTCATTGGCGATAAACAGCGAGCTACTGCGATAACGAAAGCGCAGCGGGTCGCAGGGCATCGAGATGCTCGCCGGACTGACGATATTCACCGGCGATTGCTGACTGCCCGTCGCGCAACCGGCATACTCCGGGGCAAGCTGTCCCCAATGTTCCGGGCCTTGATCGCCGCTGTAGGTCCAACGCGGGGTCTCGCTCCGCGGGCCCGGAGACAGGTCGCTCTGCCATGACGCCTCGACGCCACTCGCAACGAACAGCAAACTCACCACGGCGAGCACGCGGCGATCGATCCATTGCGTAATCATCTTCGTTGCACCTTCTCGCACGGTTGTACGGCTTGCGGGAAACGCTGATCCAATCCATCCAGGGGCAAACGCAACGCGCAACCTGGGCAGCATGACTCCGGGTTGATCCATCCAGGGCCCGCACGGGGGACGCGCTCGTCCGCGTTCCGCCGGAGAGACGCAGATCGAATGCCCACCTGGCATGGGATCAGCTCTCGAATCGAGAGATGCGGTTTCCGATTTGCTCCATGATCAGGCACGCCGGAGGCTGAGCAGGCCGGGCCTCCCGTGGCCCGGGTGGCGGACGCACCCAGCCAGCGCTGTCCTAGGGTTTTTCACGCTTACCCAGACCGGCGATCGGCACCACCTGGGCCGCCTGCGGTTGATCCACGTAGTAGGGCCGCTCGCCGCCGCGACCATCGGCATCAGCGAGCTCCTTTTCCCATGACGAGATCAACAGGAAGCACTGGCGCACGTCCTGGATCGTTGCATCCGAGAGCGGGTGTTTCATGCCCGGCGGCGGCGTCACGTCTTTGATGATGGCCGACAACGTCTTGCGCATGGCAACCAGGATCTGTTGTTCTTTACTCAGCTCGTGCATGGCGATGAACCTAGGCGTTTCGGGTACGGGTCGGGGCGAGCCAGCGTGCGGCGCCAGTGTTCGGCGCCAGTGTTCGGCGAAGAGTTGGGGGCCCTTTCCCACAAATCTACCACAGGTACCGGCCCACCCGGGTCGATCGGGGTGAATCAGCGGCCGTGGCGAGACACGGCGCACGCAATGACGTGGCAACGCCAAGCCGCTCGCGGCGCTCAGCGGTCCGCGGCGTTGTCCAACAGTGCCTCGAGACCGGCCTCGTCGAGCACGGGTATCCCCAGCGCGCGTGCCTTGGCGAGCTTGGAACCCGCCTTCTCCCCCGCGACCAGGTAATCCGTGTTCTTGGACACGCTGTCGGTGACCTTCGCGCCAAGGGCTTGCAGATCCGCCTTGATGGTATCGCGCGGCCTGCTCAGTGTGCCGGTGAGAACGAAGGTCGTGCCACGGAGGCTGTCCGCCACCCGAGCCGAGGGCGCGGACGCGCTCGCCCAGTGGATACCGCCGATGGCCGGGTCGAGCAGCTTGGCAATGACATCCTGATTATGCGGCTGACCGAAGAAGCCGACGATATGCGCCGCGATCACCGGGCCAACGCCCTCGACGAGCGTGGTGGTGCCGGAACGCAGCTGTTCCGGGCTCGCGCCGCGCAGCGCATCGAGGGTCTTGAATTCGGCCACGACGCGCTTGGCGATTGCCCCGCTCAGGCCTCGAATGCCCAACCCCGCGAGCCAGTCCGCCAGCGTCGCGCCCGGCGCGGGGGCGGCATCGGGATGCTCCGACAGATAGCCGACGATGGCCAGCGCGGTCTTCTCCCCAACGCCCTGGATCCCACCGCGCCGGATCAGATCCTCCTCGCGGACCCGCCGCAGCGGTTCGAGGTCGCCGAAGTGGCTGGCCAGCGTTGCGGCGGTGGCCTCGCCCACCTCGCGGATGCCCAGCGCGAAAATGAAACGCGCCAGGGTCGTGCTCTTGCTGCGCTCGAGGGCGTCGATCAGGTTCTGGGCCGACTTCTCGGCCATCCGATCGAGCGCGGCGAGCTGGCCGGGGCTCAGGGTGTAGAGATCGGCCGGATCATGCACCAGCCCCTGTTCGACCAATTGATCGACGAGCTTATCCCCCAGACCCTCGATATCCATCGCCCGGCGCGAGGCGAAGTGTTTGATCGCCTCCTTGCGCTGCGCCGGGCAGTACAGCCCCCCGCTGCAGCGGGCGACCGCCTCGCCCTCGGCGCGGATCACATCCGAGCCGCACACCGGGCAGTAGGTTGGCAGCGCCACCGGCACCGCATTGGCGGGGCGCCGCTGCGGAAGCACCCGGACGATCTCTGGTATGACATCGCCGGCGCGACGCACGTAGACCGTGTCGCCGACACGGACATCCTTCCGTTCGATCTCGTCCATGTTGTGCAGCGTGGCGTTGGAGACCGTCACCCCGCCGACGCTGACCGGCGCCAGACGGGCGACCGGCGTGACCGCGCCGGTGCGGCCCACCTGAAATTCCACCGCCTGTACTGTCGTCAGCTCTTCGCGCGCGGGGAACTTGAACGCGACGGCCCAGCGTGGGGCGCGGGCCACGAATCCAAGCCGCTCCTGATCCGCATGGGCATCGACCTTGAACACGACCCCATCGATGTCGTAGGCCAGCCGATCGCGGCGATCGGCCATCTCGGCGTGATAGGCAATACATCCGTCGACACCATCCACGACCCGCACCTCTGGCGAGACGGGCAGACCCCAGGCGGCGATCCGCTCGAGGGTGCCACTGTGGCTATCGGACCACGCCTCGCCCTCGATCGCGCCCGGGCCGTAACAGAACATGTCCAGGTGACGTGCGGCGGTGATCCTGGCGTCGAGCTGGCGAAGACTGCCAGCGGCGGCGTTACGCGGGTTCGCGAAGATCTTACCGCCGGTCCGGCGCGCGTGATCGTTGATCTGCGCAAAACGCCGGTGAGTCAGAAACACCTCTCCGCGCACCTCCAACACCAGCGGCCAGCCTTCGCCTTGCAACCGCAGCGGCACGCTCTGGATGGTGCGCACCTGGGCCGTGACGTTCTCGCCCCGCTCGCCGTCGCCGCGGGTGGCCGCCTGCACCAGCAGCCCGTGCTCGTAACGCAGACTGATCGCCAGGCCATCGAGCTTTGGCTCAGCACTATAGCGAGCCGAACCCACCCCCAGCCTCTCACGCACTGCACGGTCGAAGTCGCGCATCTCTGCCTCGTTCATGGCATTCTTGAGCGACAACATCGGCACCCGATGCAGCACCTCCTCGAACGCGGCCAGCGGCTCGCCCCCGACGCGCTGCGTGGGGGAATCCGGGGTCTGCAACCGTGGATAGGCGTCCTCCAGCGACTGGAGCTCGCGCATCAGACGATCGTACTCGGCGTCCGGGATCTCCGGGTCGTCGAGGACGTAATAGCAGTAGTTGTGGTGATTAAGCTCGCGGCGCAACTGCTCGGCACGCGCCAGCGTTGCGCCGGGAATACTCATCCGTCGATTGGCGCCGAGGTCTGGCCCTGAATCAGCTCGAGCACCCGACCACGCAGGGCCTGGGCCTTCTCGACGCTCAGCGGCGCGCGGTCGCGCTCCTGCAGCTCGCCACCAAGCTCCTCGGCGATGCCGCGCGCGACCTGAAGCATCTCGTCGAAGACCATCAGATCGCTTGGCGCACCCTCGAGCTGCGCAAACAGCGCCAGGCCCCGCGTGTTGAATCCATCCATGTCATCGAATGGGAAGCTGCCTGGCTTGAACAGGTTGGCCATGCTAAACAGCGCCCGCTCGGATGCCCCTTCGGGCGAATGCAGGTGGAAGATATCCCGCTCCCCGGCGGTGAGGTGATAGTGCTCGGCGGCCTTGAGAACCCGCTCGCCCGGGAACGGGTCCCCCTTCGCGACAACGAAGAGTTGAATCAGCATGCTCGGCGCGGGCTCGGCCGGCTTCTCGTCACCGACATCCGCGCCCTCTCCTGCAGGACCCGCCCCGCTCTCGGGGGGGGCCGTGGCCCCCATGTCGGGGCCGGCCCGGGCCGCATCCGGATCGAGCACCCCGAGGTTGGGCTCGCGCTTCTCACCCACGAAGGTGCCATAGCTCTCCTCGTCGTCCCGTTCGGTTCCCCGACGTCGCTCCCAAAGGTAGAGCCCCAGCAGAAACGCTCCGCCGAGGACGATGAGGATGATTCGCAGCGTGGCAGCGTCCATTCGGATTCCGGCCCTCCGGGTTTAATCTTGGCGAAGTATATCAGCGACCCACGCGAGGGGTCAGGAAGCCGCGACCAGGCGTGCGGCCTCGTCCACGTCAACCGACACCAGACGTGAGCAGCCCGGCTCATGCATGGTCACGCCGATGAGGTGATCGGCGATCTCCATGGTCACCTTGTTGTGGGTAATGAAGATGAACTGGATCTGATCGGACATGGAGCGCACCAACTCGCAGAAGCGCCCGACATTGGCGTCGTCGAGCGGCGCGTCGACCTCATCGAGCATACAGAATGGCGCCGGGTTGAGCTGAAAGATCGCGAATACCAACGCCACCGCGGTCAGCGCCTTCTCACCGCCGGAAAGCAAGTGGATGCTGGAATTGCGTTTACCGGGCGGGCGGGCCATGATCGCGACACCGGTCTCCAGCAAGTCATCATCGGTGAGCTCCAGATAGGCATGGCCGCCGCCGAAAACCCGGGGGAAGAGTTGCTGCAACCCCTGGTTGACCCGGTCGAAGGTCTCCTTGAAACGGCTCCGGGTCTCGCGGTCGATCTTGCGGATGGCCGTTTCCAGCGTCTCCAGCGAGCGCGAGATATCGCCATACTGCTCATCGAGGTAGCGCATCCGCTCGGACTGCTCGTTGAACTCGTCGATCGCCGCCAGGTTGATGTTGCCCAGACGCTGGATCCGGGTCGCAACCCGCTCCAGCTCCTGTTGCCAGGTCGTTGCATCGGCCGACGCGTCGAGCCCGTCGAGCAGCGACTCGGCGCGCTCCTCCCGGGCCGTAAGCTGTTCCTCGAGCGTGCGTCGGCGAACCAGCAGCTCCTGGCGTTCCAGGCGCTTGGCGTCGAGCGCACGCTGACCCTCGTCGGCCTGCCGTTCCAGGCGCTGACGCCGCTGCTCCATTTCGCGCACCGCGGCGTCGAGCCGTTCCATCGCGTCGCGCACCTCGCTCAATTGCGTCTCGACATCGACGCGAAGCGCCAGTTGCTCGGCCAGCCGCTCCTGCTGCTCCGCGACCGGCTCGGCGTCCTCCTCGAGCTCGCCGAGCAACGCATCGCGTCGCTCGCGCAGGGCGTCGCGCTGTCCCTGCGCGCGCTCCAGCGCCGCGGAGATGGCATCGCGCGAGGCACGACGGGTCTCCACGCCGACCTGCAGGCGCTGCGCCTCTTCGCGGCAGTGGTCCTCGCGGGCACGGGCCGCGCTGACCGCGGCCCTGAGCGCGTCACGCTGGGCGCCGAGCGTATCGCGTTGCGTGGCCAGCTCCTCGGCCTCTTCCAGCGCGGCATGCAGTTGCTCACGCGCCGACTCGATCTCATCGAGCACGTCAGCGTGCCGCTCCTGGAGCTCCACACGTTCGCGCCCAAGGGCCTCGTGACGCTCACGCAGATGCTCCAGCCGCGAGCGACCCGCCCCCAGCTCGGCGTCGAGCGCGGCGCGCTCGCGGCTCAACCGGGTGACGCTGTCCAGGGCATCGTCGCGCTCGAGCTCCAGGGCCAGGCGGCGCTCGCTCAGCGTATCCAGCCCCCCGGCCAGCTCCTGGATGACGCCTTCGAGCTCGTCGCTGGCGAGCTGCAGCGACTTGAGCTCCTCGGCACGCCCGAGACTGCCGGCCAGCCCGGGTCCACCGCCGGGGGTACGCAGCCAGTCCGGGCCGAGGATCACCCCGGCGCGGGTGACCAGGCATTGCCCGGGACGCAGATCGCGGCGCCGCGCCAGCGCCTCCTCCAGGGTCTCGGCGACATCGACCTGGGCGAGCAGTCCGGCGAGCGGCCAGGGACAACGGACATGAGCCAGCAGACCGCCCCGGGCCTCGGGCGCGGCTTGCGCCTCGGTCGAGAACAGCGTCAGGGCGGCGCAATCGGCAACCAGCGCGTGCCCATCGAATGCATCGGTGCAGATCGCCGCCAGCGCATCGCCGAGCGCGGCCTCGACGGCGGCCTCCCAGCCGGCATCGACCTCGATGCGTTCCACCAGCCGCGGCGCATCCTCCACTCCCTGGCGCTCGATCCAGGCACTGATGGCGCCATCGCCGCCATCCAGGGCGGCGTCCTGTAGCGCCTCCAGCGAGGCCTGGCGGCCGCGCGACTCCTGCAGCTGCGTGCGCGCCGCGTCGAGCCGCGCATTCAGGGATCGGCGTTCCTCGTCGAGTGCGCGCAGCGCGTCGCTCGCCCCGGCCTGCGCGTCGGCGGCGAGGCCGATGCGCTCGTCCAGCCCCTCGGAGCGCTCTTCGAGGTTCTCGATCCGCAGCCGCAGCTCCGCGGTATCGAGCCGCTCGAGCTCCTCGTCGATGCGTCGCAGGCGCTGCTCGTCCTGCGCCATGCGCTGCTCGAGCTGATTGATGCGGCCCCGCTCCAGCTGCGCGCGCTGTGCCGGCGCCGAGGCGTGCTGCTGGAGCGCGTCCCAGCGCGCCTGCCAGGCGTCGAGCTGCTGCTCGGCCAGGAGCACCTCATCGCCGGCCGCGCGGCGGGCATCCTCGGCCTCGATGAGCCGCGGCTCATCACGCTCCAGCCCCGCCTCCAGCTCGGCGAGCCGCTCGCGGTCGCGTTCCAACAACGCATCGGCATCGCCGAGCTCGCGCCGGACCCGACCGAGCTCCGCCTCCTGGCGCGCGCGATGCTCGCGCGCGAACGCGATGGCCTGCTCCAGTCGCGCGATCTCCGAGCCAACCGCGTAGTAACGGCCCTGCACGGCGTTGAATCGCTCCGATGCGTCCGCATAGGCGTCGCGATGCTCCTCGATCTCGGCCTCGAGCCGCCGCTGCGCGGCGCGATCGGCCTCGATCGCCACGCTGGCCTCGCCGAGCACTCGGTCTCGCGCGGCGATGTCCTGGTCCAGCTCATGCCAGCGCAGCGCCATCAGCTCGGCCTCGAGGCGCCGCTCGTCGCGTTTGAGGGCACGATACTTCTCGGCGGTGGCGGCCTGGCGCTCCAGGTGCTGGAGCTGCTTGGCCACCTCGTCGCGCACATCCTCGAGCCGCGCGAGGTTCTCGCGCGTGTGGCGCATCCGCGTCTCGGTCTCGCGACGGCGCTCCTTGTACTTGGAGATGCCCGCCGCCTCCTCGATGAACAGGCGCAGCTCCTCGGGCCTGGCCTCGATGAAGCGCGAGATCATGCCCTGCTCGATGATCGAATAGCTGCGCGGTCCCAGTCCGGTGCCAAGGAACAGGTCCTGGATATCGCGCCGACGGCACCGCGAGCCATTCAGAAAGTAGGTCGACTGCCCATCGCGGGTGACCTGGCGTTTGACCGAGATCTGATTGAAGCGGACCAGCTCACCGCCGGCGCCACCATCGCTGTTGTCGAAGACCAGCTCGATCCCGGCCATGCCGACCGGTTTGCGACCCGTGCTGCCATTGAAGATGACGTCGGCCATGGACTCGCCGCGAAGCATCTTGGCCGAGCTCTCGCCCATGACCCAGCGCACCGCATCGATCACGTTTGACTTGCCGCAGCCATTGGGGCCGACCACGCCAACCAGATTGCTCGGAAACGGGACCGTCGTCGGGTCGACGAAGGACTTGAAACCGGCGAGCTTGATCTTTTCCAGGCGCATCTCGGCACGATACTGAAGCCGATTTCACTGCACAAGCGGGTTATCTAAAAAGGGAACCGGCGCGGGTGAACGGCCCGGATGCGCGACCGGGCGCGCCGGCATCGACGGGTGGGGGCGTTCTGTCCCCGCGCATCCGCGACGCGGTGCATCGTGCTGCCGGGGGGCCGCGGGGAGCGCTCCAGGGGCGGGCATACCAGAAAGGCCGCTCTGGTAGACTCCGCGCCCATGCCAGGCCCGAGGCGGCCCGCCACCGACCCATCCGGAGAACCCGACATGACGACCACGCCGAGCAAGACGCTTGAGACCTTCCCGAACCCACAACCCGGGCGCGACTACACGATCCGCATCCGCGTGCCGGAATTCACCTGCCTGTGCCCGAAGACCGGCCAGCCCGACTTCGCGGAATTGACCCTCGAGTACGTCCCCGAGGCGCGATGCGTGGAGCTCAAGTCGCTCAAGCTCTACGTCTGGTCCTATCGCGACGAGGGTGCGTTCCACGAGGCGGTGACCAACCGAATCCTCGACGATCTGGTCGCGGCCACCGCGCCGCGCTTCATGCGCCTGTCGGCCGACTTCAACGTCCGTGGCGGCGTGTACACCAAGGTGATCGCCGAACACCGTGCCAGCGGCTGGTGCGCACCCCAGGCCGTGCACCTGCCATGAGCCGACCCGGCGCCATGGGCCTGGACGTCGGCACCTCGGGCTGCCGTGCGGTGGCGATCGACGAGCGCGGCCACATCCTGGCCGAGACCAATGGCGCATTGCCGGCGCCGATTCGCTCCGCAACGGGCGCGATTGAACAGCACCCGGCACTGTGGTGGGAGCGCGTTGTCGACGTCCTCGGCCAGATCGCCCGGCGGCCCCTGCCCTGTCCACCCGAGGCGCTCTGTGTCGATGCGACCTCCTCCACGCTGCTGCTGTGCACCCCAGAGGGCTCGCCGCTGGGCCCGGCCCTGATGTACAACGACGGCAGCTCGCGGCGCGAGGCGACCCGGATCGCTGCCCTCGCCCCCGTCGACTCACCCGCACGCGGCGCCAGCTCGAGTCTCGCCAAGCTGCTGCGTCTGAAGGCGCGTCTCGCGCCGAAGACGGCGACGCTGGCTCTGCATCAGGCGGACTGGATCACGGGTCGGCTGCTTGGCCAATTCGGCACGAGCGACTGGAACAACGCGCTGAAGCTCGGTTTCGATGCCGCCGGCGCGTGCTGGCCCGAATGGATCGCGCGGCTGGATCTGGCCCCGGTCGTCCTTCCGCGTTGCCATCGCCCCGGTGCTCGGCTCGGCCCCATCGACGCCGCGGTCGCCGACGCCACGGGGCTGCCCCGCGGGTTGCAGATCTGCGCCGGCACCACCGACAGCACCGCGGCGGTGCTGGCGGCGGGTGTGGCGGAACCGGGCGATGCGGTCACAAGCCTTGGCAGCAGCCTGGTGCTGAAGATCCTCTCGCCCCATCCGATCGGCGACCCCGGGAGCGGGGTCTACAGCCATCGACTGGGGCGACTGTGGCTTGCCGGCGGCGCATCCAACAGCGGTGGTGCGGTCCTGCGCCAGTTCTTCACGGATCGGCGCATCGCCGAGCTGAGCGCGGGGATCGATCCCGCGACCCCTGCCGGGCTCGACTACTACCCGCTGCCCGACATCGGGGAGCGCTTCCCCCGCAATGACCCGGCCATGCTGCCGCGCCTTGCGCCGCGCCCGCAAGACGATCGGCGGTTCCTGCAGGGGCTGTTCGAGGGGATCGCCGCGATCGAGGCCGCGGGATATCGACGCCTCACCGAACTGGGCGCGCCGCGACCACGGCGCGTCGTCACCATCGGCGGTGGCGCCCGCAACGCGGTCTGGACCGCGATCAGGCAGCGCCGCCTGGGCATTCCCGTGGGGCCGGCGCACCAGCAGCAGGCCGCCTATGGGGCGGCACGCCTGGCATTGGGCGCCGTGGGACAGGAGGGGCAGACGGGAGGCGGCCCCATCGATTGACGCCCCGGCCGCCCCCAACGCAATGCCTGGTCGCGATGCCGGGGCGCAGACACGCGCCGCGGCGAGGCTCGGCACGAGCAGCGCGGGAACGACAGCGGCCTGATCGTCACCCAATCGCGTGCCTGTTATGATGGCGCGGCAGTCAAAATGGCGCGGTTTTGTGGCAGAGCGCGCACTCGATCCCATCTCAGTGTCCCCGGAGCATCGGACCCATGGCAGCAACATTGACCGACCCCGCACCAGTGATCGGAGTCGTTGGACTGGGCTATGTCGGCCTGCCGCTGGCCGTGGAGCTCGGTCGCCAGTACCCCACCATCGGGTTCGATATCGATTGCAGACGGATCAATGAGCTGCGCCAGGGCGAGGACCGCTCCCTCGAGGTGGAGGCCGCCGAGCTGGAGCAGGCCGAGCATCTGCGCTTCAGCGACCAGCCCGAGTCGCTCGCCGCGTGCAACGTCTTCATCGTCACGGTGCCAACGCCGATCAATCAGCATAAGCAACCCGACCTGCGGCCGCTCGAGTCCGCCAGTCGGACCCTCGGCGGGGTGCTCAAGCCGGGCGATATCGTCATCTACGAATCGACGGTCTATCCCGGCGCGACCGAGGAGATCTGCGTGCCAATCCTGGAGCAGACCTCCGGCCTCGGGTTCAACCGCGACTTCTATGTCGGCTACAGCCCCGAGCGCATCAATCCCGGAGACAAGGCGCATCGGCTGTCAACGATCAAAAAGGTCACGTCCGGCTCCACGCCCGCGACCGCCGACTACGTCGACGCGCTCTATCGCAGTATCGTGACCGCCGGCACCCACCGCGCCAGCAGCATCCGCGTCGCCGAGGCGGCCAAGGTCATCGAGAACACGCAACGCGACGTCAACATCGCGCTGATCAACGAGCTGGCGATCATCTTCAACCGGCTCGGTATCGACACCGAGGAGGTCCTGAACGCCGCCGGCAGCAAGTGGAATTTCCTGCCGTTCCGCCCCGGCCTGGTCGGTGGCCACTGCATCGGAGTCGACCCCTACTATCTGACGCACAAGGCGCAATCCATCGGCTACCAGCCCGAGATCATCCTCGCCGGGCGGCGGCTGAACGACAGCATGGGCGCCTTCGTCGCCTCCGAGGTGGTCAAGCTCATCGCCCGCCGCGGCGGCCCGTGCCACCCCTGCCGGGTGCTGATCCTGGGGCTCACCTTCAAAGAGAACTGCCCGGACCTGCGCAACACGCGGGTGGTCGATATCATCCGCGAGCTGCAGGATTTTGCGATTCACTGCGACGTCCATGACCCCTGGGCGAGCCCCGACGAGGCGGTGGCCGAATATGGTATCGAGCTCCTCGAGACCCCCCCGGCGGGCGCCTACGATGCGGTCATTCTCGCCGTTGGACATCGCCAGTTCCTCGACATGGGCATCGAGGCCGTACGTGCCTTGGCAAAACCAGACGGGGTGGTCTACGACGTGAAGAGCCTGTTCCCAAGCGAGAGCGTCGACGGACGCCTATGACCGGCCGCCAACCCATCGCCGCGGCCCGGCGGGATCCGGGAGCGCGCCCCTAACCTACCTTTCAAGTGGCACCCCATGAAGATTCTGATCACAGGAAGCGCCGGATTCATCGGCTCCGCCCTCGCGCTGCGGTTGCTCGCGCGCGGTGACGAGGTCGTCGGCATCGACAACCTCAACGACTACTACGACGTCGGGCTCAAGCGCGCGCGCCTGCAGCGCACTCTCGAGCACGAGCGCTACACCGACCTGCGCCTCGACCTCGAGGACCGCGCCGGGATCGCGGCTGCGTTTGCGGCGCATCGGCCGCAGCGCGTCGTCAATCTCGCCGCCCAGGCCGGGGTGCGCTATTCCATCGAAAACCCGCTGGCCTATGTCGACACCAACCTGGTCGGCTTCGCCCATATCCTCGAAGGCTGTCGTCACAATGGCGTGGAGCACCTGGTCTACGCCTCGAGCAGCTCGGTGTACGGCGCGAACACGGCCATGCCGTTCTCGGTCCACGACAACGTGGATCACCCGTTGAGCCTCTACGCCGCGAGCAAGAAGGCCAACGAGCTGATGGCGCACACCTACAGCCACCTGTACCGCATCCCCACCACCGGGCTGCGCTTCTTCACGGTATACGGCCCCTGGGGCCGCCCGGACATGGCCCTGTTCAAGTTCACGCGCGCGATCCTGGCCGGCGAGCCGATCGACGTGTTCAACTACGGCAGACACCGGCGCGACTTCACCTATGTCGACGACATCGTCGAAGGTGTCATCCGCGTGCTCGACCAGGTGCCGGAGCCCAATCCCGACTGGCGCGGTGACGCGCCGGACTCCGCGACCAGCACCGCGCCCTACCGGCTGTTCAATATCGGCAACAACAATCCCGTCGAGCTGATGCACTACATCGAGGTGCTCGAGCAATGCCTCGGCAAGCCCGCGGAGAAGAATCTGTTGCCGCTGCAGCCAGGCGATGTCCCGGACACCTACGCCGATGTCGAGGACCTGGTGACGGCGGTCGGCTACAAGCCGGAGACCTCGGTGGAGCTCGGCGTGGCCCGCTTCGTGGAGTGGTACCGGGGATACTACGGTGTCTGACACCTGATCCCAACGACGCCGGACCATCCCTGGCCCGGGGCAACTTGGAGGCCGCGTTCTCGCCGCGTGCGCCGATCCAATGCCACAAAGGCATCCGATCGGCGTCTCATTGGGCCCCGGAGGCGCGGCCTCAGGCGTCCTCGTCGAGATAGCCCTCTTTGAACAGGTGCAGCAGCAGCTGCTGCGTTGCCTCCGAGGGCGAGAAGCGACTGGTGTCGATGCGCATCTCCGGCTGTTCCGGGACCTCGTAGGGGTCGCTGATGCCGGTGAACTCCGGGATGAGCCCCTTGCGCGCCTTCGCATACAGACCCTTGCGATCACGCGTCTCGCAGACCTCGAGGGGCGTCGAGACGTGGATCTCGATGAAGGCGCCGTGTTCCTCGATGAGCTCGCGCACCGCGCGGCGCGTCTCACGATACGGGGCGATGGGTGCACAGATGGCGACGCCCCCGTTCTTGGTGATCTCGCTGGCCACGAAACCGATGCGGCGGATGTTGAGATCGCGGTGGGCCTTCGAAAAGCCCAGCTCGCTGGACAGGTTCTGGCGCACGATATCACCGTCGAGCAACGACACCGGTCGCCCACCGGACTCGACCAGCTTCGCAAAGATCATGTTCGCCAGCGTCGACTTCCCGGAACCCGACAGGCCCGTGAAGAACAGGGTAAAGCCCTGGCGGCTGCGCGGCGGACAGACCCGCGCCAGGTGCGCGAGGACCTCCGGGTAGCTGAACCACTCTGGCAGGGCCTGGCCATGGAGCAGCCGCTTTCGCAACTCCACGTCGCCCAGGGTCACCGACTCGAGGCCCTCGCGTTGGATCTCCGGTTCCGGCATGAACGCCCCGCGCGCCGGCACATAGCGCTGTTCGGGCTGCGCCACGATCCGGATCCCGACCTCCTCGGCATGGCGCTGCACAAACGCCTGGGCCGCATACTTGTCATAGAATGCACCCCCCCCGGCCGGCGGCGGAGAGGCGTGGTCCGGCCCCACCAGGAAATGGCTGCAGCCGTGATTGCGATTGACGATGGCGTGCCATAGCGCCTCGCGCGGACCGGCCATGCGCATCGCCAGCGGCAGCAGCGAGAGCTCCGCCAGACCAAGCGGCAGGTGCTGCAGCATGGCCTGGTAGCAGTGCACACGCGCATAGTGGTGCAGGTCACCCGGTTTGGTCTCCCCCACGGCCGGGTGGATCAGCAGATGCACCTGCTCGCGCTTGGCCGCGTCCAGGAGCATGCGCCGCTGCATCTTGTGCATCGGCGTGGAGGTATGAAACGCCAGCACGTTACGCCACCCCTTCTTCGCGAACAGACGGCGAAGCTCCGCGGGGGTATTCCACAGCGGCTCGAACTCATGGTGGGTCGGCAACTGGATCCCCGCGACCCGGCCGCCCACGTAGTGCGAGCCCACCCGCTCGTAGAGGTGGCGCACGCCCCGGTGGGCGGCCGAGGTGGTCCCATAGACCGCCTCGGCCTCGCGGTGCTTGTCCGCCTCCCAGACGTCGGAGACCGTCAACACCGCCGGCATGAAACCCTCGGTGTCGCGCAGCGCGACCTGCTGCCCGGGAGCCAGCGTCGCCGCAATGGCCTCATCCACGTCCAGCACCACCGGGATCGGCCAGACGGTGCCGTCCGGCAACCGGCACTGATCGAGCACGCCGACATAGGCGGCTCGATCCATAAAACCCTGAAGCGGATGAAAACCGCCGTTGATCAGCAGCTCGAGGTCGCAGAGCTGGCGCCGACTCAGGGTCAGCGAGGGGAACCCAAGCGATGCCGTGCGCAGGTCCTCGGCGGCCTGATTGGGAACCAGCAGATCGACGACGGGAGGACACCCATCGGACGGGGGCGCGTTTTCTGTCATGGCGTTCGGTCCGGCAGCAGGGAAACAGGGACGCAGGTTACTCCAGGGAGACACGGATCGGATCCCATCCTGGTACCGGATCAGCGTGCGAACCGAAAACGCGGCCTCCGATTCGCTCCATGTTCAGCCACTCGGGGAAACGCTGATTCAAAGTGTTTCCATTCTGGCCAGGGATGGTCCTGCATTTTCAGGCACGGCAAGCGCTTGAAAATGCGACTGATTTGATCCACAGGATGGACAAAATCAGGGTCTCCTTTCGTGACCGAAAGTGCCGGGCCTTCCCCGACCCGGACGAGAGAGGCTGAATTCTACCCGGAAACGGCGGTTGGCCGGTCCCCTGGGTGCATCGGGGCCGCGCGCGAGGCGGTGCGCGATGATGCGCCGAGCGCCGGGGCGTCCCGACGCGCCGGTTGCCGCCGTCGCGCTCAGGCGGCGGCATCCAGTGGGATGCCGAACTCCGTCACCAGCCGCTCCAGCAGCGAGCGAAGCTCGCTGGTCATGATCACCATCTCGGCGTCCAGCCGCGCGGTCTCGTCCTCACTGTCGGAGTCGATTGCCTCGTCGATCAATTCATCGGCGAAGCGCAGCCGCTTCAGACCGAGGTCCTCGTCCAGGACCAGCGACAGGTGATCGTTCCACGTCAGCCCCAGCGCAACGACCCGTTTACCGGAGTCCAGGTGCGTCTTGATCTCGGGCCCGGTCAGATCCTGGCCGCGACAGCGCACCACCGCCCGGGTATCCGAGGGGTCGCGCAGCTCGCACTGGTCCTCCAGATCGAAGCCCGCCGCGGCGTCGCCGGTCTCGACCCAGGCGCTGAGCCGCTCGGCCACCGGCAGACCTGGCCGCAGCGGCTTTGCTGGCAGCGTCTCCAGGCTCTTGCGCAGCAGCGACAGGACATCTTCGGCCACCTTGTCACTGGAGGCGTCGACCACCACCCAACCGCCGAGCGGATCGACATAGGCGCGCACCAGGCGAGAGCGCGTGAATGCGTGCGGCAGCATCTGTAGGGTCAGATCCTCGCGCAGCCGTGAGCGCTCACGCCGGGTGACGTCCCGCATCTCGCCCTGCTCGATCTCGGCGACCTTCTCCGCAACGGCCTCCGCCACTACGGCCGCGGGCAGCAACCGCTCCTGACGCCGCGCCGCGATCAGCAGACAACCGTTGGCCGCGTGCACAAGGATCTCGGCCGCCGGCCCAAGCGGCGACGCCCAGCCCATGGTGGCGATCTCCTGCGGCCCGCAGGGGCGAAAGCGGTGCCCTGTCAGGCGTTCGTTCAACTGCATCAGATCGAGCGCGAACGGCGCACCCAGCCGGAAGACCTTGGCATTCTTGAACACGATGTGCCCTCATGGCGAAAAAGACCGCGCATTATCCGCAACCCCGGCCCAACCGCAAGCGCGCGCACCAATCGGCCGCGCACCCGATCTAAACACCCGCCGCCTGGCGCGCGATCACGTAGATCTTCGCCGACAACTCCAGCGAGCATGTCCAGCGATAGGCCTGGCGGAGGTCGCGGCCGCAGGCATAGACACCGTGACCGGCGACGATGGCCAGGGGGACGTCGACCAGGGTGTCGGCCACCTTTGCTGGCGCCTTCTCGGCATAGCTCTCCAGCGGGATCGACAACACGGGCACGGTCTCGAACCATTCCCGGCCCTCGAAGTCCACCGGCTGAAAATCCCTTCCGGCAAAGCTGACCGCCACCGAATACGCGCCGTGGCTGTGCAGGATCGCGCGCGCCTCGGGTTGCTGCTGATAGACGCGCTGATGCAGCACCGCGTCCAGCGACGCCCCCGCGGGAAGGTCGCCCTCGAGCGGACAGGCCACCAACTCGTCGCGGGTCAACTCATCGGCGCTGCTGTCCGCCGGCGTGATCCAGAAACGCCCACCGATGCGGACCGATCCGTTGCCGGATTCGGCGTCGTTGTAGCCGTATCGACGCAGCCAACGGTAATACTTGAGCAGATCATCGCGCGGATCGGCGCGCTGGAAACGCTCGTCGGCCAGGCGCTCGCAGATGAACCCCGCGATCGCCTCGGCGTCGTCGATCGGGAGCTCGGGCGGGTGCTCGTCACCGGGCAGCGGCGCATCGGTGGCAACGGCGATGACGTCCGGGTCATTCGGATACATCGGCGGCTTGCCGATCACGCCCCGATGGACCTCGATCTTCGGAAAGTGCTGCTCGTGAAACCCCTCCACCAACAACAGATCGAGGCTGCCCCGTGCGAAGGTGGCGTCGAAACGGGCCCGCAACTCCTCGAAGCCGGGCCGGCCAGCCGGGGTCTCCTGCATCAGGGCCCAGCGCTGGTCCGAGGCGACCATGACCTGCTCGGCGCCGGCGGCCCGGATCACGAAGCTGTCCTTGCCCGGATGATCGATGTCGAATCCGTGATGCGCGTGCTTCAGGTAGCCCACGCGCAGACCGCGTCCCCGCAGCACCGGCACGAGCTTGCGCAGCAACGTGGTCTTGCCGCTGCCACTGGGCGCGACGAAGCCGACACAGGGAATGGGCTGATGGGACATGCTGGGTTCTCCTCGAGGTTGCACGATTCTAGCCTGAACGCCGCACCGGCGGACCTTGGACATTTGTTCGCGGACGGCGCAGAATTCCCGGTTCGCCAAGGCGTCCACTCCCATCGCGCGGCGCCGGCCCAGATCAGCAGCGATCCAGAGCGCGTGGCGGCGCTCTTGCGTGCAATCACATTCTGAACGATCCAGTCCCCGGAACATCACCCAATGGCGCAGTACATCTTCACCATGAACCGCGTCGGCAAGGTCGTGCCGCCCAAGCGCGTGATCCTGCGCGACATCTCGCTGTCTTTTTTCCCCGGCGCCAAGATCGGCGTGCTGGGCCTGAATGGGTCTGGCAAGTCGACGCTGCTGCGTATCATGGCGGGTATCGATACCGAGATCGAGGGCGAGGCGCGACCCCAGACCGGCATCAAGATCGGCTTTCTATCGCAAGAGCCGAGGCTCGACCCAGGCAAGGACGTGCGCGGCAACGTTGAAGAGGCGGTCGCGCCGATCAAACAGGCACTCGAGCGGCTCGACGCGGTCTACGCGGCCTATGCCGAGGCCGATGCCGATTTCGACGCGCTGGCCAAGGAACAGGCCGAGCTCGAGGATCTGATCCAGGCCACCGACGGGCACAATCTGGAGCGCACCCTGGAGGTCGCCGCCGACGCGCTGCGGCTGCCCCCGTGGGACGCAAACATCGACACCCTCTCCGGTGGCGAGCGGCGCCGCGTCGCATTGTGCCGGCTGTTGCTTTCAAAGCCGGACATGCTGCTGCTCGACGAGCCGACCAACCACCTCGACGCCGAGTCCGTCGCCTGGCTGGAGCGCTTCCTGCACGATTATCCTGGCACCGTCGTCGCGGTCACCCACGATCGCTACTTCCTCGACAACGTCGCCGGCTGGATTCTCGAGCTCGACCGTGGCCACGGCATCCCCTGGGAGGGCAATTACTCCTCGTGGCTGGATCAGAAAGAGCAGCGCCTGGAGCTGGAGCAGAAGCAGGAGCAGGCCCGCATCAAGGCGATCAAGCACGAGCTGGAGTGGGTCCGCGCGAATCCAAAAGGGCGCCATGCCAAGAGCAAGGCCCGCCTGGCGCGTTTCGACGAGTTGCAGTCGCAAGAATTCCAGGCTCGTAACGAGACCAACGAGATCTACATCCCGCCGGGTCCCCGCCTCGGCGACCTGGTGATCGAGGCCAACGGACTGCGCAAGGCCTATGGCGATCGGCTGCTCTACGACGGGCTCTCGTTCTCCCTGCCCAAGGGCGGCATCGTCGGGGTGATCGGCCCCAACGGCGCGGGCAAGACCACGCTGTTCCGGATCCTGACCGGCCAGGAAGAGCCGGACGCGGGCGAGCTGCGCATCGGCGAGAGCGTGGATATCGCCTATGTCGACCAGAGCCGCGATGCCCTCGACGACACCCGGACGGTCTGGGAAGAGATCTCCGACGGGGCCGACAACATCATCGTCGGCCGCTTTGAGATGCCCTCCCGCGCCTATGCGAGCCGCTTCAACTTTCGCGGTTCCGACCAGCAAAAGCGCATCGGCGACCTCTCCGGCGGAGAGCGCAACCGGGTCCACCTGGCGAAGCTGCTCAAACGCGGCGGCAACCTGCTGCTGCTCGACGAGCCGACCAACGATCTCGACGTCGAGACCCTGCGCGCGCTCGAGGAGGCCATCCTCACCTTCCCGGGCTGCGCCGTGGTCATCAGCCACGACCGCTGGTTCCTCGACCGTATCGCCACCCATATCCTGGCCTTTGAGGGCGACTCGCGGGTGACCTGGTTCGAGGGCAACTACGCCGACTACGAGGCCGACCGGCATCGCCGCCTGGGCGACGAGGCGGACCAGCCGCATCGGATACGGTACCGCCCGCTCAGCGTCTGAGGCAGGGAGGTTCCGGCATGTCTGACCTATCCCCGTTGATCGACCGGGCGGCGCGTCTCATCGACCGCATCGAGGCGCTGCTGCCGCCGGCCGCCGACGCCGCTGACTGGTCCGCCGAGGCATTTCGCTGGCGCAAGCGCGGGCAGCGGGGACGGCTCGAGCCGGTGCATCATCCCCATCGCATTGGCCTCGAGGCGCTGTGCTGCATCGAGCACCAGCGCGAGGAGATCGAACGCAATACGCGCCAGTTCCTCGCCGGTGGCTTCGCCAACAACGTGTTGCTGTGGGGCTCGCGCGGCACCGGCAAGTCGTCGCTGATCAAGGCCGTCTTTACCGCTTACCGTGACCAGGGCCTGCGCCTGATCGAGGTGGACAAGGACGATCTGATCGATCTGCCCGACATCCTGGACCTGATCCGCGACCGGCCCGAGCGCTTCATCGTCTATTGCGACGACATGTCTTTCGAGGCGACGGAGTCCGGCTACAAGGCGCTCAAAGCGGTGCTCGATGGCTCCGTCAGCGCCACCCCGGACAACCTGTTGATCTACGCGACATCCAACCGCCGACACCTGCTCCCGGAGTTTCAGTCGGAGAACCGCCAGGCCCAGATCGTCGATGGCGAGATTCACCATGGCGAGGGCGTCGAGGAGAAGATCTCGCTGTCGGATCGCTTCGGGATCTGGCTGTCGTTCTATCCGTTCTCACAGGCGCAATACCTGAGCGTGGTCCACCACTGGCTCGCGCGCCTCGGTGCGAATGCCCTGGACACCTCGGACGCCGCGAGCGTCGAGCAAGCCGCCCTGCAATGGGCATTGCGCCGCGGCTCACGCAGCGGACGCACGGCCTGGCAATTCGCGAAGGACTGGGTCGGGCGGACCGGCACACCCGCTCGAGGCGCGGATTGAGCTCGACCATGGACGTGCGCGGCCCACCCCCCGAGCAGTGCGCTTCACCGATTTCGCCATGGGCATCTTCCCGGGGTCCATGGGTGGGGCCACCGATGCCGCGACCTTCACTCCGGGAGGCGCCTTGGCTTCACACAACAAGACGGTCGCCAGCCCTATCGACCGGCCCCGTCTGATCGAGCGCTCAGACCAATACCATGCCGTCATCCATCGAGAAGCCATTCGCCCCTGCCTGCGAGGAGAACAAGGCCCCGATCCTGGCCGTGCTCGAGCCGCTATTGCGCGGTGCCCACGAGCTGCTCGAGATCGGCAGCGGCACCGGACAGCATGCCGTGCATTTCGCCGCGGCCATGCCGTGGCTGCGATGGCAATGCA
This sequence comes from Chromatiaceae bacterium, assembly GCA_040775095.1. Lineage (GTDB taxonomy): Bacteria > Pseudomonadota > Gammaproteobacteria > Chromatiales > Chromatiaceae > JAXGTD01. The sequence goes on from JAXGTD010000010.1 coordinate 26,642, forward strand.
GCGACGTCCCCGCGCGGCTGCCAGGGATCACCGCCTGGATCGATGAGGCCGACCTGCCAAACCTGCCGCGGCCGCTCGCCCTGGACGTCGACGGCGACTGGCCGGCGGGCCCGTTCGATGCCGTGTTCAGCGCGAACACCGCACACATTGTTTCAATGACGCAGGTCCGGGCAATGTTCGCCGGCGTCGGCCGATCGTTGCGGAACGGGGGCCTGTTCGCGCTCTATGGGCCGTTCAGTACCGGGGGCCAACATGTCAGTGACAGCAACCGCGAGTTCGACCGCTGGCTGCGTCTGCGCGACCCGGACAGCGGGGTGCGCGATCTCGACGACCTGCGCGCCATCGCCGCGGACGCGGACCTGACGCTGGTCGGGAATCATCCCATGCCGGTCAACAACCAGACCCTGGTGTGGCGGCGCAACGGCTGAACCGCGCGTTGCCGGACAGGGGCGGCGCGGATGCGCGGCTCCACGCCCACCTCCAATCGAAGAATGTAGAAGCTCCAGAGACCCGGGAATCGCAACCCGGGACCACCATGGCATCACCCATGGATCCCATCGCCGCACCGGGGGCCACCAGCCACCGCAACAGGGCATCGGTGAAGCGCGGATCCGGAGGATCGACATGACACCCAAGAGGGGCCCGGTGACCCAGGCCGTGCGCGCGCTGCGCGCGGCGGGCATCCCGTTTCGCGATCACCCCTACAACTATGCCGAGGGCGGCACTGCCGAGGTCGCTCGCGAGCTTGGCATCGATGAGCACCTGATCGTCAAGACGCTGATCATGGAGGACGATGGCGCGCATCCGTGCATCGCGCTGATGCACGGCGACCGCGAGGTCGCCACCGGCCTGCTCGCCCGCCAAATGGCAGTCAAGCGGGTCGGTCCCTGCGCGCCTGGGAGCGCGGAGCGGCACACCGGCTACCGGGTGGGTGGCACATCCCCGTTCGGCACACGCCAGAAAATGCCCATCTACTGCGAGCGCGGCATCGCCGAGCTGCCACGGGTGTACATCAACGGGGGCAAGCGGGGCTACATCGTTTCGCTCGCGACGAGCGATCTGCTGCGCGTGCTCCAACCCGTGCTGGTGGACATGGCGCAACCCGCCGCGAACGGCGCTACCCGCCCGGCCCGTCGATGAGCCAGGCGAGGGACGATCAGGGCACGGGTGGTGGGTACGGGGGGCTCGGGAACCACTCCGGATAGGGGGGCTCATAGGGGGCGCCGACCGGGCCCTGCGGCGGCAGCTGCCCATAGACCGCCTCCCAGCGTCTGCGGGCCTCTTCCATTGCCTGGCGCTGCATCTCCGCGTATTGGGCGGCGACACGCTCACGCTCGGCGACCAAGTCCGGCAACGGCCTCCCGGAGGGTGTCGCCACGGCGGCGGATGAATCCGTACCCGTCGCATCCCCCCGGAAGAGGTAGTCGGTGTCCGGCCCGGTCGCATCGGGACCCGGCGCCTGCGATGGCGAGCCTGCCGACACGGCGGCGGGCCCCGTCGCCCCGGAGGGTCCGGGGGCCTTGGAGACAGTGGCAGATGCCGGTGAAGGATCAGGCACCGGCCGATCCGCCGGCACGGACCCCGCCTCGTTGGCCGTATTGCCAACCGAGCCGGGCTCCGAGGTCAGCAGCGCGTTGGCGAACGCGTTTGCCTCGGCCTCGCTGACAGCGGCAGCGGGACGCTCGGCCACGGCATCGCCTGCCGCCGCTTCCCCTGTTCCGGACGGCTCCCCCGCGGCACGACCATCCGCGGCGCCGTCGCCGGAGGCCACCGATACATCATCGCCCGGGGCCGTTTCAGGCCCGGCCCCATCGACCGGAGCCGGGGTGTCCGTGGTCGGGCTGTCCTCGGCCAATGCTGGCGCCGGCTCCACCGCATGGATCGCGGACAGGGCATCAACGCGATCTCCCGCCGATCCCGCCTCCCGCGGGGTCGCGGATGGGGTGTGCGAGGCCGACGGCGGCACGGGTTCGATCGCACCGAGATACAGGAACGCGAAGAGGAGCACGAGGCTCCAGAGCAAGACCCTGGGTAAGAAACCCAGTCGGGAGGTTGGCCCGGGTTCGACGTCAGCCATCTGTCAGACACCTCTGAAGCTACAAACTTGTCGCGGAATCGATCATGCCCCGGCCGCGCGCGCTCTTCCGGCGGCGAGCGCTCCGAGCAGACGTAGAACGTCGGCACTGCACAGCGCCAGATTCGCATGGATCTCGTCCATGCCGATGGCACCGGCAGCCTTGCCCGCCCCCCAATTGACAACGAAAGCGAGCGACGCGTAACACAACCCCAGCTCACGCGCCAGCGCCGCCTCGGGCATGCCGGTCATCCCGACCAGGTCGCAACCGTCGCGCTCGAGTCGGACAATCTCTGCCGCGGTTTCCAGGCGTGGACCCTGGGTCGCGGCATAGGTTCCGCCATCGAGGACATCAATACCAGCCGCGGTACCGGCCTGGACGAGCTCCTGTCGCAAGGTGGGGCAGTACGGCCGTGTGAAATCGATATGGACGACCTCATCGCCGGGCGCATCACCGTCATGAAAGGTATGCGCCCGGTCAGAGGTGTAATCCACGAGTTGATCGGGGACACAGAGCGCACCGGGGCGAAAGGCCGGCGCGATGCCCCCCACGGCGGCAAGCGCGATGACATCATCGGCGCCCGCGTCGGCGAGCGCGCGGATGTTGGCGCGATAGTTGATCCGGTGGGGCGGGATACCGTGGTGATCGCCGTGGCGCGGCAAGAACACCACTGGCGCACCCGCGAGCCGGCCCTCGACGAGCGCGGCCGACGTGGTCCCATAGGGCGTGCTCACCGCGCGCCGGCTGAGTATCTCCAGTCCCGCGAGTGTGGTGAATCCAGACCCCCCGATAATGGCCAGTCGTCCCATCGCCGCCCCCGTGACCCGCCCCAGGTCCGGATTCTACCCGGGGGATGCCAGCTGAATCCATTCATGCGATGAGATCGGCTCGCGGTCCGAGCCACTCGGTTTCCCTATCGCGCGGCTTTGCACGGCTTAGCGCGGCAGACCAAGGGGTACGGTCGGGGATGCGCGACAACCGGCGGAACACCTGGATCGGTCGTTCTTGGGGCAGTCCGGCCCGTGCATCGGGGACAGCGCCCGAGCGCCCGATGCCGCGCTCCCCTCCGCTCGGCCGCGGTTGTCGTGGCGGGCAGCACGACGTTACCGCGCTCAGCACCGCGTCATGCGCGCTGCTGCTCGGCGAACATGCCGATCTCGACGAGCTTCGGAAACAGGATCTGCTCCTCGCGATCGATACGGTAGGAGAGCATGTCGAAGATCTCGCCGCTCTCCTCGAGAAACTCCTCCGAGAAGTTGAAGTTGCAGTCCTTCAACCATTTCTTGTAGTACTCGTCGAAGGTCCGGCGCAGGGGCTTCTCGCCACTGATGAAGCCCCAGGCGATCGACTTGACCCGCGGGTCCTCGTGGATCAACAGGGTAGGATACAGTTGCCTGTCTTCCTCCGCCAAGTGCCCCTTCACCTTCTGCGAAAGCTCGCACATCAGCTGGTAGGCCGTCTTGGCATTGGGCCGGATCTTGAGTTGGTCGACGGTCATAATCGAGCGCAGATCGTCGATCATCTGGCGCAGCTCTGCGTGGCTGCTGCGATAGCCATCGAGTGTTTGCATAAACCATCCTCCTAATCGACCGCATTGGGGCGTGACGAATCGTCAGGCGGCCTTGCCGTCGTGAAAGGGATGCCTCGGGGACGCCCCCGCGCGGCGGCGTGGAACACCGCTTCACGTCCGGATGCATTTAACCGAAAATGCATCACCTGTCAAAAAGCCATTAATTATATTAGCTTTTTACCGATATCCGAATTGACCGCCAGGGCACCGGCTCAGACGTCGATATCGGCCGCCGCGTAGATCCCATGGGCATTGCGGAAATAGCCCTTATAGTCGAGCCCGAAGCCCATCAGGTAGCGGTCCGGAAGCCTCAGCCCGACGAAATCCGGCCGATAGGGGCACGCCCGCTTCCGATCCTTTTCCACTAGGACCGCGCTGCGCACGCTGGCCGCGCCGTCTTCCCGGCACGCGTCAACGATGGCCGCCATGGTGACACCCTCATCGAAGATGTCATCGACCACTAGGACATGCTCGCCGCGGATCTGTTCACTCGGCCGATGCCGCCATTCGAGCTCGCCGCCACGGGTGGTATCGCGGTAGCGGGTCGCATGGATGTACTCAAAGCGCAGCGCGAAATCCAGCCTTGGCAACAGGAATCCGGCGGTGACCACGCCCCCGGTGAGCACGCACAGCACCAGCGGATCCTTGCCCCCGAGCACAGCGGCGATCTCCTCGGCCATTCGGCCGAAGGCGTGCTCGACGCCCTGGGCGTCAACCAGACACTCGGCGCGCTGCGCGACGCCGCGATACTGCTCCGCGCTGATCTTGTTCAAGGGCTTCTCCTGTACGTGGCCACGACCTTTCGATCCGGCGTCTTGTCCCGCCACAAGCGGCCGGGCAAATCCGATGACGCCCGGTCGAACCCGGCGCCAGATCCCCCGCGCCGGGCGGTGCCCGCCCCCGCGCCGGTGTCAGCCTGTTGGCTCGCTCACCAGGCGGTGTTGCAGCCGTGCGATCGCGGCCAACGCCCTTGCCCGGCGCGGGTGACGCTCGACATCGACCGAGGCCCGGATCGCGTCCGTGCCACGCGCTCGCATGCGCGCAAGCCGAGCCGCGGCGGCAGGATCCGGGTGTTCGCCGAACGCCTCGATGACCGCGATGGCCGCCGCGCGATTATTGCAGACCAGCACCTGGTCACACCCTGCATCGAGGGCCAGCGCCGCGCGCTGCGCGTAGCCGCCACCGGCACCGGCGGCGGCCATATTGAGGTCGTCGCTGAAGATCACGCCGTCGAAGCCCAGGCGTTGGCGCAGCACGTCGCGAAGCCAGAAGGCCGAGAAACCGGCGGGGTTTGGATCGATCTGGGCGTAGATGACGTGCGCCGGCATCACGGCCTCCAGCCCTTCGGCGATCAGCCGCGCGAACGGGACCATGTCCTCGCGCTCGAGCTCAACGAGCGGCCGGTGGTCGACTGGCAAGGCCAGGTGGGAATCCTCGACCACGCCGCCGTGTCCCGGAAAATGCTTGCCACAGCCGACCATGCCAGCGGCGCGCGTGCCCCGAAGCCAGGCCCCGGCCAGATCGCAGACCACGGCCGGCTCGGCCGCAAAGCCGCGATCGCCAATCACGCGGCTGACGCCGCGGTCCAGGTCCAGCACGGGTGCAAAGCTGAAGTCGACACCGGCCGCTCGCAGCTCGGCCGCCATCAGCCAACCGACGTCCTCGGCAGCGGCCAACGCCGCGCCGGGATCGATCCGGTGGAGGGCACCAAAGCCACCGGCGGCGGGCAGCCGGACAAAGCCGTCTCGAAACCGCTGCACGCGCCCACCCTCCTGGTCGACCCCGATGGGAATCCGTGGCTCGCGCAGGGCGTGGATATCCGCCGTCAGACGGGTCAACTGGGCGTGATCGTGATAGTTGCGCGCGAAGAGGATCAGGCCCCCGACAGCAGGATGCGCAAGGATCTCGCGCTCCTCGGCCGTAAGCTCCAGCCCCTCGAGATCCAACATCACGGGACCGAGCGACGGGCTCACGGCCATCGCCTCGCTCGACAGAGAGTGCACGGGTTTCGCGGATGGTTCACGGGGCGAAGTTGTATCACAGCCAGCGGCCCCTGTCGTGGCCGCGAGGATCCGCTCAGATGCGCTTCGAACGCACGTCGAGCCTGTCGCGAAGCCGGTCGCCGGCCAGGTTCACCGCGAGCACGACCAGCATCAACGCGAGCCCCGGGGCGAGTACCAGGTGCGGCGCGACCAGCATGTAGGCCACGCCATCGCGAATCATGCTGCCCCAGGATGCCGTTGGCGACTGCACGCCCAGCCCGAGGAAGGACAGTCCCGCCTCGGCGACGACCACGGCGGCGACCCCAAAGGTCGCCTCGATGATCAGCGGCGCCAGCGCCAACGGAAGCAGATGCCGCAGCAGGATCGCCACCGGCCCCACCCCCAGCCCGCGGGCGGCCAGCACATGGTCGCGCTGTCGCAATGACAGGATCTGCGCCCGGGCCAAACGGGCATACCCCACCCACCCCACGGCGGTGAGCGCCACAATCACGTTGCCGATGCCAGGGCCAAGGATACCGGCCAACGCGATCGCGAGCAGGATCCCCGGAAAGGCGAGGAAGATGTCGATGACCCGCACGATGAGCAGATCGAGCCACCCACCCGTGTAGCCGGCCACGGAGCCGATCAACCCACCGACCACGGCCGAGACCCCGACCACGCCAAAGCCGACGACAAACGAGGTCTGCGCCCCCGTCAGCAGCCGATCCAGGACCGGTCGACCGAGGTCATCCGCCCCCAGCCAGAAGTGTGCGTCTGGCGTCGCGAGGATGCGCGGCAGATCGATCTCATTCGGTGCCAGAGGCAACCAGGAACCCAGCAGCGCGGCCAGCGCCCAGCTGGCCAGAACGAGGTAGACGAGCATCATCGCCATGCGGTGTTCCCCCTTTGGAGGACAGCGATCGGGGTGGCGGTCTCCACGCATCGGTGGGCCGGATGGTGGCCCGGGGCGGCGCGCGGACAGCCGGACGCGTCGACGCTCGCACCGCATCGGGCCGGGGTTGCGCAACGCCGTCGGGGCAGATACGCCCCGCTCTCCGCGGCCGCGACGCGCCGGGCAAGCGGCGCGCGGATCCGCGCGGGCCAGACCGAGCCACCGGAGCGCCGCTGCGTGCCGGCATCAGTCGAGGCGGATGCGCGGATCCGCCCAGCCATAGAGCAGGTCCGTGAGCGTGTTGATGCCGACATAGGTCAGGCTGATCAAGAGTACGCAGCCCTGCACCACCGGGTAGTCGCGTGCCTGGATCGCCTCCACCAGCAGACTGCCGAGGCCGGGCCAGGCGAACACGGTTTCGGTGATGACGGCGCCCCCGAGCAGGGCGCCCAGTTGCAGCCCCACCAGGGTCAGCACCGGCAGCCAGGCATTGCGCAGCGCATGCTGCCAGAGCACGGCGCCCGCGGAGAGGCCCTTGGACCGGGCGGTGCGAATATAGTCCTCCCCAAGCACCTCGAGAACGCTCGCGCGGACCATGCGCGCCAGGATCGCGGCCAGGGTCGCGCCCAGCGTCAGCGCTGGCAGGATCAGACTGACAAGGCCGTCACGCCCGCTGACTGGAGTCCAACCCAGCCACAGCGAGAACACAAGGATCAGCACCGGGCCGAGCCAGAAATTGGGCATGGAGACGCCAATCAGCGAAAACCCCATCGCGGCGGTATCCAGGGCGCCACCCCGCCGGTGGGCCGCGAGCACGCCCAGCGGGATCGCGAGCACCAGGGCCACGAACAAGGCGGTCGCCGCCAATTGCAGGGTCGCCGGCAGACGCTCGGCGAGGATCGCGCGCACCGGGCGCTGGTCCTGGAATGAACGCCCGAGGTCAAAACGCAGCAGCCCGCCCAGATAGCCGCGGTATTGCACCAGCAGTGGCCGATCCAGGCCGAGCGCGCGTCGCAGCTCGACCCTGTCGGCCGGGCGGGCGTTCTCCCCGAGCATCGCATCGATGGGATCGCCCGGCACCAGGTGAAGCAATAGGAAGACGAGGGTGCAGACGCCGACCACCACGACCAGGGCGGAGCCGATACGCACACCAAGCCGCTTACCCATCTGGACCGGCACCCTCGCGGATATCGACCAGGGTGCCTGGACCAACCAGCTCGAAGAGTGCAACGAGGTCAGTGTTGCGCATGCGAATGCAACCATGGGAGCGCGGCACGCCCATCGGCTCGTCATCCGGAGAGCCGTGCACATAGATGAAGCGGCGCAGGCTGTCGACGCATCCGCCACGGTTTCTCGCGGGCTCGAGCCCTGTCAGCCAGAGGATGCGCGTCAAGATCCAGTCGCGCCCGGGGTATTGGCGGGCCAGGGCCGGGGAGTAGATCTCGCCGGTGGCTCGTCGGCCACGAAAGACCGTGCCAATCGGGCAGCCGGCCCCGATCCCGATGCGGATCCGGTGCAGCCCGCGCGGCGTGCACCCACTGCCATTGCGCTCGCCCGCGCCGTTGGCGGCGGTGGAGACCGGATAGCTTGCAATCAACCCGTCGCGCTCACGCAGCCAGAGCCGCTGCGCGCCAAGGCCGACCAGGATACGGCGCTCGCCCGCGGCGCTCGAGCTCGACTCAGTCCTCACGCCTGGCTTGGCACTTCGGACAGACCCCATAGATGACCAGGGAGTGATCTTCGATCTTGAATCCATGGCGGTCGGCAATCGAACGCTGTCGCTGCTCGATCTCCTCTTCGAGGAACTCGACCACGACCCCGCACTTGACGCAAACCAGGTGGTCATGGTGGACGCCGCGATTGAGCTCGAACACCGACTGGCCGCCCTCGAAATGGTGTCGGCAGACGAGACCCGCACCCTCGAACTGGGTCAGCACCCGATACACCGTCGCCAGCCCGATCTCGTCGCCGGCGCCGAGCAGCTCCTTGTAGACGTCCTCGGCGCTGAGATGCCGCTGCCCACTTTTTTCGAGCACATTCAATATCTTGACACGAGGCAGCGTCACCTTGAGCCCAGCCTGCTTGATCTGCGCGTTGTCGGTTTGATTCCCCAATATTTGACCCTCTGCACTCACACGGCACGTTCGAAATATCCCGCCGTGATGGTCTGCGGTATGATTTCGCCTTTAAGAATTCGAATCCGCAGAATATAGATGCGAAAGCTCCTGATTCCAGTCGCCACCGGGCTTGCCCTGCTGGCGTCGGGTTGTGCCAACAAGGAAAAGTCCGACGAATATCGCGGATCCATGCTCAACAACCTGCCGTTCGTCTATCAAATGACGGTACAGCAGGGCAATATCGTGACCGAAGAGATGGTCAGCCAACTCGAGCCCGGCCTGACCAAGACCCAGGTCCAGTTCCTTCTCGGCACACCACTGCTCGCGGACATGTTCCATATCGACCGCTGGGACTACATCTACACGATACGCCGCGGACACCAGCCAATGGAGGCGAAACGTCTCACGCTGTGGTTTCAGGACGATGCGCTGGTCAAGATCGAGGGCAATCCAAAACCCGACATGTCCCGACCCCAGGCGATCGAGGAAGAACGCGAAATCGTCGTCAAGGTGCCAGACTGGCAGGACAACCGCGGCCTGATCAACCGGACCTTAAACACCATCGGCCTGGAGACGGCCGACCAGTAGGCCGACCCCCGGGGTAGCGTTGGAGACAGGGCCGCCGGGGCGAACGCGAACCCGCGGCCCGGCGCCCCGAAAACAACCTGATCCGGCAGCCTCCGCCCACCGGCCCGGGCGGCACCATGGATGCATCGAGCCAGGGGGTCTGGCGAGCGCGCAAGGGCTCAGGCCTCGTTCACGCCCCGGCCCGGCCCGGGCTTCGAGGTGGCGCTCCTGCCCGCCGCGGCCCGGTTCTTCTTTGCCTGTTTCGGATCCGCGATCAGCGGCGGGTAGATCTCCACGCGGTCCCCATCCTCGAGCGGCTGGTCGAGCTTGGCGAGCTTGCCATAGATCCCGATCTTGTTGACTGCCAGGTCGATCTCCGGAAAACGACCAAGGATGCCCGATTGCTCGATGGCCTCGGCGACGGTCTTACCGGACGAAAGCTTCACGGGTAATAGGGTCTGGGCGCGCTCACGCGCGTACACCACCTCGACATCGATCCCCTGCTCAGTCACCATACACCTCATCTGCGCGTTTACAAAAAGCGTCGACCAACGAGTTTGCGATCTGCCCGAATACGGCCCCGAACGCCTTGTCGATCAGGCTCCCGGAGAACTCGAAATCGAGCTCCAGCACCACCTTGCAGGCATCCTCCCGCAACGGCGTAAAGGTCCAGCCGCCGGTTAGCCGCCGGAATGGACCGTCGATGAGGTCAATCTGCATGTGGCGCGGCGGATCGATCCGGTTGCACGTGGAAAACACCTGTCGGATACCCAGCCTCGCGACCTCGATGCGCCCGCAGATCTGATCATCCGTGCGCGAGAGCAACTCGGTCGCATGACACCAGGGCAGGAACCTCGGATAGCCCTCGACATCCGAGACCAGATCGAACATCTCCCGCGCCGAGTGCCACACCAACGCGCTCTTCTTCACGACAGGCACGTCAGATCAACCCGATCGCGTGAATAAAGACCAATACCACGGCGGCGGGGGCAACGTAACGGGTCAGTCCGCGCCACAGCACGTAGGCCCGCGGGTTCCCGAGGCGCAATTCGTCCTCAGAATCGGAACTGCTCAGCACCCAGCCGGCAAACACCGCGATCAGCACCCCACCCAGTGGCAACAGCACGTTGGCGGTCAGGTAGTCGAACAGGTCCAGGATCCCTTTTCCGAACAGCGTGAACCCAGACCACTCGTTGAGGGACAGCAGACAGGCGATCCCGAGCAACCAGACCGCTCCGCCCGCCAGGATCGACGCCCGCACGCGGCTGAAGCCGAGGTGCTCGACCAGCCACGCGACCATTGGCTCCAGTAACGAGATCGCCGAGGTCCAGGCCGCAAACACCAGCAGAATGAAGAACAACGCGCCGAAGAAGGGTCCGCCCGGCATCTTTCCGAAGGCGATCGGCAGGGTCTGGAAGATCAGGCCCGGTCCACTGCCGGGCTCCAGCCCATTGGCAAACACGATGGGGAAGATCGCAAGCCCGGCCAACAGCGCGACCAGCGTGTCCATCCCCGCGATGATGATGGTATTTCCCGCAATGGAGTCATGGCTATTCAGGTACGAGCCGTAGATCATGATGGCCCCCATACCCAGGCTGAGACTGAAAAAGGCCTGCCCCATGGCACTGAGTATCGCCTCGCCGGCCCTATCGCTGAGTCGATCAAAGTCCGGCTCGAACATGTAGGCGAATCCGGCTGCAAAGTCCCCGGCCTTGGCCGCGTAGAGCACCATCACCACCAGCAGCGCGAACAGGGTGGGCATCAGGACCCGCACGGCCTTCTCGAGTCCGCCGGCCACGCCCCGCGCGACGACCAGCACCGTCATCACCATAAAAATGGTATGCCAGGCCAGCAAGCGCTCCGGATCGGCGATCAACTGGCTGAACATCGCATCGGCCGCCTCCCCGCCGATGCCATCGAACAGGCCCGCGCCGGCGCGGAACACGTAGGCCATGGTCCACCCGGCGATTACGCTGTAAAAGGACAGGATCAGGAAGCCGGAGACGATCCCCATCCAACCCAGCAGCTGCCAGGCGCCGTGCGCGCCCTCGCGCTGGGCGAGCATTCGCATGGTATTGATCGGACTCTGACGGCCGCGTCGGCCGAGCATGATCTCGGCCATCATGATCGGTATCCCGATGCTCGCCACGCAGAGCAGATACACGAGCACGAAGGCCCCGCCACCATACTCGCCGGCGGTGTACGGAAAGCGCCAGATGTTGCCAAGGCCGACCGCGGAGCCAGTCGCGGCGAGAATAAACGCCAAACGTGATGACCACATGCCGTGAATCGAGGTCGTCGTCATCGACTGCTCCTAGAAGGATTCGGCTCGTCCGCCCGCGTGCCGGGGAGAGCGTTGCGAGGGAACGAGGATGTGATCCTCGCCCCCGATCTTGGGGGGGCGCGACCGCCGTGTCAGCGCGCCTTCGGCACCGCCGGACCCGGGCCTCCCCACGGACGGGGCGCAGCCCGATGGCCGCGCATTGTCCGGAATCGGCCGCCCGTTCTCAAGCGCCGGCGGCCAACGCGCGACACCACCACTCAGGCGCCAACCTCTTCGCGCACGGCATCGGCGAGCCCCTCGGCCAGGGCCTGGACCTGCTCCGGGTCCACGCCTTCCACCATCACCCGCAGCACAGGCTCTGTGCCCGAGGGCCGGAGCAGCACCCGGCCCCGGTCGGCAAGCTCCCGCTCCGCGCTACGCACCGCGCGCTGGACCCCGGGCACACTGAGCACGTCGAGCCGGCGTTCCAGCCGGACGTTGACCAGGACCTGCGGATATTTCTCGACGGGCGCGGCGGCCTCTTCGAGAGACTGTCCGGCCTCTCTGAGGGCCGCAAGGACCTGGAGCGCTGCGATGATCCCGTCGCCCGTGGAGGTACGATCCCGGCAGATGATATGTCCGGACGGCTCGCCGCCGAGCATGCCATCGTCGCGCTTGAGCTGGCTCATGATATAACGATCCCCGACCCGCACACGCTGGAACGGGACGCCGAGCCGCGCCAGGGCGTGCTCCAGACCGAGATTGCTCATCAGCGTGCCCACGACGGCGCCACGCAGCGTACCGGCCGCCAATCGCGATCGGGCGATCATGTAGATCAGCGCGTCTCCATCGATCAGGCGGCCCCGCGCGTCGACCATCATGACCCGGTCGCCATCCCCGTCGAACGCGATACCCAGATCAGCCCCTTGCGCGAGCACCGTACCGGCCATCGCGTCGGGCTTGGTTGAGCCGACACCCCGATTGATATTAAAGCCGTCGGGGTTATCGCCGATCGCAACCACCTCGGCGCCGAGCTCCTCGAAGACATAGGGGGCAATGTTGTACGTCGCGCCGTTGGCGCAGTCGACCGCGACCTTGAGGCCGGCAAAGGACATGGCCGGCGGGATCGTCCCCTTGCAGAATTCGATATAGCGCCCTCGCGCGTCGTCAACGCGCTTGGCCTTGCCGAGCTCTGCCGCGGGAACCGTCCGCAACGGGCGCTCCAACTCGGCCTCGATCGCGAGCTCGACGTTGTCGGGGAGCTTGTCGCCGTCGGCGGAGAAGAACTTGATCCCGTTATCGTCGTAAGGGTTGTGCGACGCGGTGATCACAATGCCGGCGGTGGCGCGGAAGGTACGAGTCAGATACGCGACCGCTGGCGTGGGCATGGGCCCAACCAGCCGGATGTCGAGCCCGGCGGCCACCAGCCCTGCCTCGAGGGCCGATTCGAACATATAGCCAGAGATCCGGGTGTCCTTTCCGATCAGGACCTTGCCGCCATTGCCCTGGCTCAGCACCCGTCCGGCCGCCCAGCCGAGCTTGAGCACGAAGTCGGGGCTGATGGTTGGATCACCGACCCGACCCCGGATCCCATCGGTGCCAAAATACTTTCGCGTCCCCATCCAACCGCCCCGTTACCCTTCAGTGATTACCGAGTCCGATTCGCCAGCCACGGCGGCGAGGATACGCAGCGCGTCGACGGTGGCGGCAACGTCATGGGTGCGCACGACCAACGCACCGCGCTGCACCGCAAGCATGGCCGCGACCAGCCCGGCGGCGAGCCGCTCCCCGACCGGCCGTCCGGTCAGGGTGCCGAGCATCGATTTGCGCGAAAACCCGACCACGACCGGCACGGCGAGCGCCGCGATCGCCTCGAGTCGCGACAACAACGCGAGATTATGCGCCAAGGTCTTGCCGAAGCCAAAGCCAGGGTCGACCAACAGGCGCGACCGCGGGATCCCCGCCTCCTCGCACCGGCGAATGCGCCGGCGCAGAAAGCCCGCGACCTCCACGACGACATCCTCATACTGGGGGCGATGCTGCATGGTGCGAGGATCGCCCTGCATGTGCATCAGACATACGGGCACGCCCGCGTGGCTGGCGGCCTCCAAGGCGCCCGGCAGTGCAAGCGCACGAACATCGTTGATCAGGCCGGCCCCGGCCTCGCAGGCCGCGCGCATCACCTCCGGCTTGGAGGTGTCGACAGAGACCACGACCGGCAGACGCCGGGCGATCGCGTCGATGACGGGCACCACGCGAGCCAGCTCCTCGTCCACGGACACTGCCGTCGCCCCGGGCCGGCTCGACTCCCCGCCCACATCGATGATGGCGGCGCCATCGGCGAGCATCTGCTCGGCCCGCCGCAGGGCCGCGGTGGGCGAAAAGAAGTCACCCCCGTCCGAGAAGGAGTCGGGGGTGACATTGAGCACACCCATGACGCACGGCGCGGACAGATCCAGCGGCCGTGCCAGCATCCGAGGCCTCTGCGCGCCGCTCAGTGCTCGCCGGCGGGGCCGCCGATTGGCCCCCCCGCCGCGGGCTTCCCATCGCTGGCGGAGGATGGCGTGACCGGCGCCTCGGCGCCACCACTGGGACGTGACGGGGTCCCGTTGTCCCAGGTCTTCGGCGGACGTGGCGGCTTGCCAGTCATAATGTCTTCGATCTGCTCGGCGTCGATCGTCTCGTACTTCAACAGCGCGTCGGCCATCGCGTGGAGCTTGTCCATGTTGTCCACGAGAATGTTCTTGGCGCGCTCATAGTTGCGATCGATGACGCTGCGCACCTCTTTGTCGATCAGGTGCGAGGTCTCGTCGGACACCGACTTGTGCTGCGTGACCGAGTGGCCGAGAAAGACCTCCTGCTCGTCCTCGCTGTAGGTCAGCGGTCCAAGCTTATCGGACAGGCCCCAGCGCGTGACCATATTGCGGGCGATCTCGGTCGCGCGCTGGATATCGTTTGAGGCGCCGGTGGTCACCATGTCGAAGCCAAAGATCAGCTCCTCGGCGAGACGCCCGCCGAACAGGCTGGAGATGGAGCTCTCCAGGCGCTGCTTGCTATAGCTGAAACGGTCGTCCTCCGGAAGGAACAGCGTGACACCGAGCGCACGACCGCGCGGAATGATGCTGACCTTGTGCACCGGATCATGCTGCGGCAGCAGCCGTCCGACGATCGCGTGGCCCGACTCGTGGTAGGCCGTGAGCTTCTTCTCCTCGTCGGACATCACCATCGAGCGACGCTCGGTGCCCATCATGATCTTGTCCTTGGCCTTCTCGAGATCCTCCATGTCCACCAGCCGCTTGTTAGCGCGCGCTGCAAAGAGCGCTGCCTCGTTGACGAGGTTGGCCAGGTCCGCCCCGGAGAACCCAGGGGTACCGCGAGCGATGACCGATGCGACCACGTCCTCGGCGGTTGGCACCTTGCGCATATGCACCTGCAGGATCTGCTCACGGCCGCGCACGTCGGGCAGCGGCACGACCACCTGACGGTCGAAACGGCCCGGACGCAGCAAAGCGGGGTCGAGGACGTCGGGGCGGTTGGTCGCGGCGATGACGATGACACCCTCGTTGCCCTCGAAACCGTCCATCTCGACCAGCAACTGATTCAGGGTCTGCTCGCGCTCGTCGTGACCGCCGCCGAGGCCGGCACCGCGATGGCGGCCGACTGCATCGATCTCGTCAATGAAGATGATGCAGGGGGCGTGCTTCTTGGCCTGCTCGAACATATCGCGCACGCGCGAGGCACCCACGCCAACGAACATCTCGACGAAATCCGAACCGGAGATGGTGAAGAACGGGACCTTGGCCTCCCCGGCGATCGCGCGGGCGAGCAAGGTCTTGCCGGTGCCCGGCGGCCCAACCATCAGTACACCCTTCGGGATTTTGCCGCCAAGCTTCTGGAACTTCGACGGGTCGCGAAGGAAGTCGACCACCTCGACGACCTCCTCCTTGGCCTCCTCCGCGCCCGCCACATCAGCGAACGTGACCTTGACCTGATCCTCGCTGAGCATCCTGGCCCGGCTCTTGGCGAACGACATGGCGCCCCGACCACCGGCGCCACCCTGCATCTGGCGCATGAAGAAGATCCAGAGTCCGATCAGGATGAACAGCGGGAACCAGTTGATCAGGATCTGCATCAACACCGACTGTTTCTCGGGCGGCGCGGCCTCGATCTCGACGTTGTTGTTCAGCAGATCGCCCACCAGGGCGTCATCACCCGGGTTGTACGTCGTAAAACGCTGACCGTTCTCACTGACGCCATCGATCGTGCGTCCCTGGACGGTGACCTGTTTCACCTGGCCCTGGCGAACCTGCTCGATGAAGTCCGAGTAGGAGAGGGTCCGCGGCGCGGTCTGGGTCGCGGTGAAGTTATTGAAGACGGACATCAGCACGATCGCGATGACCACCCAAAGGATCAGATTTTTCGCCATGTCACTCACGGCACGAGCCTCTCTAAGGGGTGCGGACGGGGTCGCGGATCACGAACTTCCGTCTGTCGTTAGGATTATAGGTTGCAAGCTACACCAGCCCGTTGGCTTACGCTACCGGCCTGAAGCCCGTGGCGACCAAATAGACCTCGCGGCTCTGGGGTCGCGAGGCCTTCGGCTTCCGGGTGACGACCCGGTCGAAACAGGGCCGCATCTGCTTCAGCAAGTCATCGAAGCCCTCTCCCTGAAAGACCTTCACGGCCATGGCGCCCCCGGGTCGGAGTACCTTCTGCGCCAGATCAAGAGCGAGCTCGCATAAATGGATGGAACGCGCTTGATCGACAACCTGTATGCCCGAAACATTTGGGGCCATGTCCGAAAGCACAAGGTCCACCGCCTGTTGATCGAGTGACACGCTCAACCGCGTTAACGACTCGTCCTCACGAAAATCCCCCTGCAGGTAATCGACGCCGGGGATCGGATCCATTGGCAGGAGATCCATGGCCACCACGCGCCCACGCCGGCCAACGCGCTTGGCCACGACCTGCGACCACCCCCCCGGCGCGGCACCGAGGTCGACGACGATCAGGCCGGGGCCGAGTAGTCGATCGCGCTCATCGAGCTCGAGCAGCTTGTAGGCGGCGCGCGATCGGTACCCGTCCTGCTGGGCCTGTCGGACATACGGATCGTTGACGTGTCGATCCAACCAGCGCCGGCTGCTCTTGCCGCGTTTCATGTCATTCTCACCCGGCCGGGCCCAGGCGCCCGCGGCGGCGCGGCCGTGACGGCGGCCGTCCCAACCGAGGGGAGCCGTGGCGCACAATGGGAAGGCCCCACCAACGGGCCGATCGCCGAGACGGGGCCGGCGGCGGGAAATGATCGGATGCCGTCAGCAGAGCAGCGCGCCAACGCGCTCCCCGGCACGGGGATGCTGCCACGGAATGGCTGAACGCCGTCGAGCGCTTCAACGCGGGAAAAGGACTCAAGCCCACCGGGGCCGGTGGGGAGATGCGGGGCAAAGCCCCGCATCGGGGCCTCAAACGGAGTTGTCCGAGACTCAGCCAGCCTTCAGCGTCCAGGACGCACACCAGCCATTCGCGTTGATGGCCTTGCCGGGGAACAGGCTGCACGGGCGCCACTCACCCTCGTTGGCCAGCACGAACTGGCAGTTGGCGCAATGCTGCTGATCGGCCGGCAAGCCGGGACGAGCGGCCGCGGCGCGGTCGGCCTGGGTCGCATCATCGTGATACTTCAGGGCCAGCGCCGTCGGATCGGTGGCCGCATCGACGTGCGGGAGCTCCTCGGCGTGCGCGGCAGCCATGCCGACCAGATTCAGCAGCGGCACGGTCGCCAGACCGCCGAGCACTAACTTGACAGCGTCGCGACGGCTCTGATTCATTGGCTTATCGGACATTCTGACATCTCCTAATGGACTGGAGTGGTTGTTGGTCAGGACAGGCGGCAGCGCCGCTTCGTCCAGCAGGCATTCTGCACCATGAGTCCTGAAAACGCGAGCGTGGGCCACACGCCGTCGCCGATCCCGGCCTCCCCGCGAAGACCAGCCAGGTAAGGGCCGGCGGCGGGCGCACGTTGAACGCCAAGCATCAGACGGCCATCAGTTCAGATAGGTTCCCGCGCCAAGAAAACGTTGTCGCCAGTATGGCCGGTCCAGGCTCGCGAGCCGCACCCGCCGCGTCGACGTCGAGGCGTGGACAAAGCGCTTCGCGTCCACCATCACCCCGACGTGATATTGCCCCACGCCGGTCTGAAAGAAGACCAGATCGCCGGGGCGTGCGCCCCGCACCGGCGTCGCGGCGGCCTGTTGCTGCGTGGACACTCGCGGAATGTGCACGCCCGCCGCCGTGTGCGCGTATTGGCTCAGCGCGCTGCAATCGAGCGCTTGGCCGGGCGTCGACCCACCATAGACATAGGGCGTCCCCAACTGGGACAGGGCCGCGACGACGACCTCGGCGCGCTGCTCGCCGAGGCCCTCGAGGCTGAACACCTCTCCCCCCGCCCGATAGCTGTGCGGCCCCATGCCGGCACACCCGTGCAGGACGAGCACCGTGGCGAGCAGCCCGCCGCGTCCCCCTCGTCGCCAAGCCCACCAGGTCTGCATGTAATGCAAGTTCCCCACTTTGTTATATAACTTGCTGTGATTAATACTATTAGCCCTGCCATTTGTCGCTGTCAAGGGTGGCGGGGTCGCTTCGATGCAGGCGGCGAAACCCCGAAAGGCGGCATAATGCCGCGACGGCCAGGCAGACCGCCCCGTGGCCCTTGCCACCCCTGGCCCGCACTTCAGCCCGGCCGCACGCCGCACCTCGACGGACCCGGAACCGCCATGTACCTATTCGACATCATCGCGATCCTGATCAGCCTGGCCGCCGTTTTCAGCTGGATCAATTACCGCTTTCTCAAGCTGCCGACCACCATCGGGCTGATGCTGATCGCGCTGGTGATGTCGCTCCTGCTCCTGAGTCCACTGCCATACAGCGACGGACTGGAGCGGGATGTGAAGATCATGCTCGGCAGCATCGACTTCGACGCCGCGGTGCTCCATGGCATGTTGAGCTTCCTGCTCTTCGCCGGCGCACTGCACGTGGACCTAAGCGACCTCGCGGAGCAAAGATGGGTCATCGCGCTGCTCGCCTCGACCAGCGTCATCATCTCCACCTTTCTCGTCGGGGGCGCCACCTGGGTGCTGTTCGGGGTGCTCCAGCTCGAGGTCCCTTTCATCTACTGTCTGCTGTTCGGCGCACTGATCTCCCCAACCGACCCGATCGCCGTGCTCGGCATCCTCAAGAGCGCGGGGGCACCCAAGTCCCTCGAGACCAAGATCACGGGCGAGTCGTTGTTCAACGACGGGATCGCGGTGGTGGTATTCCTGGTCGTTCTGGGGTTCGCCAGTGGCGGCGAGCATGTCACCCTCGGCAAGGTGATGGACATGTTCCTGCGTGAGGCCGTAGGCGGCATGGTATTTGGCCTGATCGGGGGCTCCATCGCGTTTCTCATGCTGCGCCGGGTCGACAACTACCAGGTCGAGGTGCTGATCACGCTGGCCCTCGCCAGCGGCGGATACTCGATTGCCGAACAGTTCCATGTCTCGGCGCCGATCGCGGTCGTCGTCGCCGGGCTGTTGATCGGCAACCACGGGCGTCATAACGCCATGTCGACCCACACCCGCGAGCATCTGGACACCTTCTGGGAGCTCGTCGACGAGGTACTCAACGCGGTACTGTTCGTGCTCATCGGCCTCGAGGTGATGGTGCTGACCCTGTCCGACGGGCTCGTCCTCGCGGGCATGCTCTCCATCCCGCTGATCCTGCTGGCCCGCGCGATCAGCGTCGGCCTCCCTCTGGCGGCGATGCGCCGCTTCCGCAGCCCGTCCATCGGCAGCGTGGCGGTGCTGACCTGGGGAGGGCTGCGCGGGGGCATCTCCGTGGCGATGGCGCTGTCACTGCCCAACGGGCCGATGCGCGACACCCTGGTTGCCGTAACCTACGTGGTCGTGGTCTTCTCCATCCTGGCGCAAGGCCTGACCCTATCGTCGCTGATCCGCAGCATCGGCGACCGCGCCGACCTCGAGATGCAGCGCACGGAGCTGATCGAGGACGAGCCGGACCGCCGCGGGCCCCCTGGCCCTGGACCGGATTCCAGGCCATGAGCATCACCACAACCGGATATTCCGACCGCGCCAGCGCGGCCTTGGGCCAACGGGTGCAGGTCACCGCCCACCGCGGCAGCTCCCGCCGCGCACCCGAGAACTCGCTGAGCGCGCTGCGCCAGGCCATTTCCGACGGCGCCGATTCCGCGGAGATCGATGTGCAGGAGACCAGGGACGGGGTACCGGTGCTGATCCACGACGGTGATCTGATGCGGATTGCCCGACATCCCGGCAACATTTGGGAGCTGACCTACGCCGAGGTCCTTGGGCTCGACATCGGCAGCTGGTTCTCCCCCGCCTTCGCCGCCGAGCGGATTGCAACCCTGGAGCAGGCGCTGGCCGTCGCCAGGGGCTCGATCGGGCTCAATATCGAGCTGAAGGATAACGGTCACGGTCAGCGCCTTGCCGAACGTACGGTCGAGCTGGTCCGGCAATCGGGCTGGGCCGGACACTGCCTGGTCACATCGCAGGATCAGACGATGCTTGCACGGGTGCACCAGCTGGCCCCCGAGATCAAAATTGGCCAGATTCCCAGCACGCCCGGTGACGATCTCGCCATCCGGGGGATCAGTCTGTTGAGCCTGCCCTGGGAGCAGGTCAGCGCGGAGCGGATCGCCCGGAACCGGCGCGCCGGTCTCGACACCCATGTCTGGACGGTCAACGATCCGGCGGTGATGACGCGCATGCTCGAGCTCGGTGTCGACGGCATCATCACCGACGATCCGCGCCGCTTGCGTGACCTGATCACCGAACGCGAGGGCGTGCTCGACGCCGGCACGGCCCGATCGTCACGCAATCGCCGGCCGAGACCATGACCGACCCAAACGCCAGCTCCGCGACCCCCTACGCCGACCTGACGCCGGATCGGGTGCTCGACGCGGTCGAGTCCGTCGGGCTCGCGGCCGATGGTCGGCTGTTGGCCCTGAACAGTTACGAGAACCGCGTCTATCAGATCGGCCTCGAGGACGCGCAACCGGTGATCGCCAAGTTCTATCGTCCGGGGCGCTGGTGCGATGCGCAGATCGACGAGGAGCACGCCTATACGCTCGAGCTGGCCGGACACGAGATCCCGGTGGTCGCCCCAATACGGATCGCCGGCCACACGCTGCACCGATTCGCGGGCTTCCGCTTCTCGTTGTCGCCGCGCTGGGGCGGCCGCACCCCGGAGCTCGACGATCCCCGGATCCTGCGGCGCATCGGCCGCTTCATCGGCCGCATCCATGCCGTCGGCGCCGTCCACCCCTTCGCGCACCGCCCAGCGCTGGATATCCAGCGCTTCGGCGAGGAGCCCTGTGATTTTCTGATCGACAATCAGTGGCTCCCCGATGATCTGGAAGAGACCTATCTGGGCGTCGTCGAACATGCGTTGGCCGAGGTCGATGCCTGTTACGCGCGTGCCGGCGACGTACGGCTGCTGCGACTGCATGGTGACTGCCACCGCGGCAACATGCTCTGGACCGATGAGGGCCCCCACTTCGTGGACCTCGACGACTGCTGCACCGGACCCGCGGTGCAGGACCTGTGGATGCTGCTCGCCGGGGATCGCGTAGACATGACCGCCCAGCTCGGCCACGTGCTCGAGGGCTACGAGGCGTTCCAGCGCTTCGACCCACGCGAGCTGCACCTGATCGAGGCCTTGCGCACGTTGCGCCAGATTCACTACGCCGGCTGGATCGCCCGGCGCTGGGAGGACCCGGCGTTCCCCATCGCCTTTCCCTGGTTCGACTCCCATCGCTTCTGGCAGGACCACCTGCTGGCGCTGCGCGAGCAGATCGCGATAATGCAGGAAGAACCGCTGTGCCTGGCCGACCGCTTCTGACGCGATCGCCAGTACCCCAACCCGAGGGGGACGACGGCCTGGGACAATTTCGATCTATCGCGTATCCCGCCCAAGCCATGGGCGGATTGAATCGGCCTATCGTTTGGAAAACGTCGGGAACAGACGGACCACGATGACCAAGCCAACGCCCTGCCCCTGCGGTTCCGGCCGCCCTTACCCGACCTGTTGCGGCCCCTTTCTCGAGGGCACGGCACTGCCACCAACGGCCGAGGCATTGATGCGCTCTCGCTACAGCGCCTACGCGCGGGGGCAAATGGACTATCTGCACCAGACCTGGCACCCGGATACGCGTCACGCCAACCCCGCAGATGCGACGCCCGTAAAGTGGATCGGGCTCGAGATCCTCTGCGTCAGCAGGGGTGGACCCGACGCGGTCAAGGGGCGCGTGGAATTCGTTGCCCGCTACAAGATCGGTGGGCGGGCGATGCGGCTGCACGAGATCAGCGAGTTCATCAAGACCGATGGACGCTGGTATTACGTCGCCGGGGAGGTGGGCCAGCGCGACAGCAGTGTGGCCAGCCGGCCGGGACGGGGCTGACCCGCACCGGCTGCCCGACAAGGTCATGAGACCCCAACGGAAACGCTGTTGCCAAGCGTTTCCCGTCCGGGTCATGGCCGGGGCGGCATGTTCAAGCAACGCAAGCCACTGGAGCGGCAACGGCAATCCCCATACTCGCCTTCCGCGCCCATGTTCTGCCAGAATCGCCGATCAAGCAGACCACCAGGTCTCCAACACAATGGGCCCCTCCGGGACTCAGGGCCCGCGGACCGCGCGCGGATGCCCTCCACCGGTGGACCCGGTCCGTCGCCCACGGGGGGGCGTCACCGCCATGCTGTCCCTGCTCGGCCACATCCTCATCGCCCTGGTGCTCAGCGTGGCGCTTGCCGCGGGGCTGTCCTGGCTGCTGCAGCCGCGAGTGCTGTTCCACCCGCGGTCAGAAATCGAGGCCACCCCAACCGCCTGGGGACTGGCCTACGACGACGTCGCCTTCGCGGCCACCGACGGCGAACGGCTGCACGGATGGTTCATCCCCGCGTCCACGCGCGGCGATCGCGCGCGGCGCACGCTGCTGTTCCTGCACGGCAACGCCGGCAATATCTCGCACCGCGGCGCATCGGTGATGATCTTTCATCGCCTCGGGCTGGATGTCTTCATCATCGACTACCGCGGTTATGGCCACAGCGCCGGCTCGCCAAGCGAACCGGGGCTCTACGCCGACGCGATGGGGGCCTGGCGCTGGATTGTCGATCAACACGGGGTCTCCCCCTCGGACATCCTGATCTTCGGGCGCTCCCTCGGTGGCGCCGTGGCGGCCGACCTGGCGGCGCGCCTGAGCAGCCACTCCCCCGGACGCGGGCGACCCGCCGCGCTGATCATCGAGTCCGGATTCGACGAGATCGCCGGCATGGTCCGCGCCCACTTTCCCGCCCTCGCCGCGGTGATCCCGCCGCGCTATCGATTCCCTGCTGTCGAGCGCATCACAAGGGTCACCTGCCCGGTGCTGATCCTGCACAGCCGCGCCGATGAGGTCGTTCCCTATGCACTGGGTCGGCGCCTGTTCGCGGCCGCACCGGAGCCGAAACAGTTCATCGACATGCTCGGCGGACACAACGATGGGTTCCTCCAGTCGCAGCCGGGATACGAGCGCGCGCTCGCCGGTTTCCTGGCGACCCTGCCCAAGACGCCTGACCAACACCCGACACCCTGAACACCCCACCGCCGAGTGCGGTGCGGGCGGCATTAGACCGGCAACCGATCCAGAATGCCGCCGAGCGCGGCGTCCATCGCGGCGAAGGTCGCCGCGTCGGCGGCACGCATACGCTCCGCGCTCTGCAGATAGATGTCGGGGCGGATCTCATCGGCGCAGTGAACACAGAGGCCATCAACGCTCTCCGGCGTGGATTCCAGATGGAACTGCAGGCCGAGGACACGCCCATCGTAGACGAACGCCTGCTGCTCGCAGCCGGCGCTGCGCGCCAGGTGCACGGCACCCGGGGGCAGCCCGAAGGTGTCACCGTGCCAATGGAAGACCTCGAGCCGCGGCGGCAAGGGGCCGAACAGCTCCGACGCCCTGCCCTGGTCGGTCAGCTCGATCGGAAACCAGCCGATCTCCTTGTGTGGACAGTGAAACACATGCGCGCCAAGCACCTCGGCGATCAACTGGGACCCCAGACAGATGCCCAGCATGGAGCGGCCCGCGTCGATCGCGTTGGCGATGCAGGACTTCTCCGGCCCGAGCCAGCTGTGCTCGGCCTCGTCGGCGACGCCCATCGGACCGCCCATGACGATCAATCGGTCGAAGGTATCGATCGCCGGCAACGGGTCGCCGGCATAGACATGGCTGACGCTCAGGTCATGGCCGTTGCGTCGCGCCCAGGTCGCGATCCGGCCCGGGCCCTCGAAAAAGACGTGCTGCAGGACATGAATACGCATTGGTCGGATGACGGCTAACGGGTAGAGAAAGACAGCCGGGCGCCGGCTGCCGGGATCCGGCGACGGTGGGCACCGCGGCGCTCAGGAGGAGACATCGAGCGCCTGCTCCAGGTCGGCGATGATATCGTCGATATGCTCAATGCCGATGGACAGCCGCACCAGATCCTCGGACACGCCAGCGCTCTTGAGCTCCTCGGCCGAGAGCTGGCGATGGGTCGTGGTGGCCGGATGGCAGGCCAGGGTCTTCGCGTCGCCGATGTTGACCAGGCGCACCGCGAGCTTGAGCGCATCGATGAAGCGCGTACCGGCCGGCTTTCCACCCTTGATGCCGAACGACAGGATCGAGCTCGCCTTGGCGCCGTCCATGTACTTTTGGACCAGTGGGTAGTCGGGGCTGTCGGGCAGGCCGGCGTAGCGCACCCATTCGACCCGGGGATGTCCGCGCAGATAGTTGGCGACGGCAAGCGCGTTCTCGCAGTGGCGGTCCATGCGCACCGGAAGCGTCTCGATACCCTGCAGGAACAGGAAGCTGTTGAACGGCGAGATCGCGCTGCCCATGTTGCGCAGCGGCACCACCCGGGCCCGGCCGATGTAGGCCGCCGGACCCAGCGCCTCGGTATAGACGACACCGTGATAGGACAGGTCCGGCTCATTGAGCATCGCGAATCGCTCGGCGTGCTCGGCCCACGGGAACTGGCCGGAATCCACCAGCGCGCCGCCGATGCTGGTGCCGTGGCCACCCATGTATTTGGTCAGCGCATGCACAACGATGTCACAGCCGTGCTCGAAGGGTCGGCACAGGTAAGGGCTGGGCACCGTATTGTCGACGATGACCGGCACCCCGTGAGCATGGGCCATGTCAGCGATCGCCGAAAGATCGGCGACGTGGCCGGCTGGGTTGCCAATGGACTCGCAGAACACCGCCTTGGTCTTTGCGTCGATACGCGCGGCCATGGCGTCGACGTCGTTCGGCGCCACCAGACGCACCTCGATCCCAAGCCGCGGCAATGTATGCGCGAACAGATTGTAGGTGCCCCCATAGAGCGTCGAGGTTGCGACGATGTTGTCGCCGGCCCCCGCGATGGTGAAGACCGCATTGGTCACCGCGGACATGCCCGAGGCCAACGCCAGCGCCCCGACCCCTCCCTCCAGCGCCGCGACACGCTTCTCCAGCACGTCGCTGGTGGGGTTCATGATGCGCGTATAGATGTTACCCGGCACCTTCAGATCGAACAGATCAGCCCCGTGCTGGGTGTCGTCGAAGGCGTAGCTCGTGGTCTGATAGATCGGCGTCGCCACGGCCTTGGTCGTCGGATCGGGCGCGAAGCCCGCGTGGATCGCGAGGGTCTCGATCTTCATTGGGGTTTCCTTTGGTGTTTTCGTTCGTTCGGTATCGGCCGCGCCGGTGCGCGAAGGCGCGCGGGCTTGCCAGCATAGCCGATTGGGACCCTGCCGCAAGGGTTCGAAAAATGCGTCGCGCCGCGGGTAGAGCGCGGACTTTTCTGCTAGATTTGAATCCGATTAGCAACCGGGAAGCAAGCATGATCGAAATCAGACACAAGGGCACCGGCGAGGTCATTGCCAGTATCGACGGGGAATCACTGACCGGGGCCGATCTCAGGGAGATGCATCTCAATGGCGCCAACCTGCGCGGCGCGGATCTGCGCAACGCCAATCTGGAGTTCAGCGACCTGATCGACGCGGACCTCAGCGGCGCCACGCTCAGCCATGCGACCTTACTGAGCGCCAACTTCAGCGGCGCCAACCTCGAGGGCGCCGACCTGCGCTGGGTCCGGGCGGGTTCGGATCGACCGGCCCGCGCCGCGGTCCTGACCGGCGCAATATTGGATGGCGCCAACCTCCAATGCGCGGACCTGCGCAACGCCGAGATCCGCAACGCATCACTCAAACAGGCCGATCTGACCCACGCGGACATGCGCGAGACCGATTTCTCCGGCAGTAACCTGTGCCACGTGAAGGCCAGCAAGGCGCTGTTCATCCACGCCAACATGCGCGAGGTCAACATGTGCAACGCGGACCTGCGCGACTGCCACATGAACGACGCCAACCTCGTCGGCGCGAGCCTTCACGATGCAGACCTCGGCAGCGAGCAGCCCCAGGGATTTGCCGTCATCAACCTGGCCAATCTGGAAGGCGCCGATTTGCGCAATGCCAAGCTGCGCAATGTCTCGGCCCAGGATACGAACTTCCGCGACGCCAACCTGAGCAACGTCGACTTCACCGGGGCGGTCATGGGCGGGGCGATCCTGCGCGGCGCCAATGTCGCGGGCGCCAACTTCCAGTCTGTCGAGCTCGCCAGCGTGACCATGGAGTTCGCCAATTTTTCCCAGGCGCTCCATGCCGTCATACCGGCGTACAAGAAACATCTGCGCTGAGGCGTCGCGATCGGCCGGGCGTGCCTTGTCGCCCCCAACCCGGGGCAAGTGGCCCGAGCCTGACACCAGGGGCCAGCGCCAGCGATCGGCATCCCGCGTGAAGCTGGCCAACGGGCCGGTCAGCGCGCCACCAGCCCCGGGGTCGTCGGGCCCGCCTGCCACCCCCCGAGCACGCGCCCGGGGCATCGACCACGGCGACCCGCGGCGAGCCGGTGGCGGCCTTCAGCGGGCTTGATGCATTCCAGCCCGACGTCAGACATCGACGCGCTGACCACCACCGCATTGGCGCTGCGTGATGTGGCCCGATCCACGGGTCAGCGCCGTGCAATCCTGCTCGAGGGTGGCCGCGATTGGGCACAACACACCGCGCGCGCCATCGCCGACGCGCTGGGCACGGCCTCCGGGCCAGACTGTTGGATCAGCGACCGCATCGATGGCGCGCTGCCCCCGGGCAAGGCGGTGACCCTGCTTGGCGGCGAGTGCGGGCTGTTGGTCTACGATGCCTGGAGCGGCCTGGATGCCGACGCCATTGGTGCGGCCACCGGCACCCTGCGCGGCGGCGGCATCCTGTTGATGTTGGCGCCGTTGCTCACGGACTGGCCACGGCTGTCCGACCCGACGGCAAGGCGCATCGCGGTGTATCCGTTCCGGGCCGCCGACGTGGGCGGGCGCTTCGTCCGGCGGTTCGCGCGGATCCTGGCCGCCTCGCCAGCGGTTCTGCGCATCGCCCAGAGCGGGCCCGAATCGCGAGTCCCGGTGCTGCCCGCGATCGCGCCTCCGGGGGAGGAAGCGCCCGCACCCCGGGGACCGGGGCCCGGCGTTGCGGCGACACCGGACCAGCAGATGGCCATCGACGCGATCTGCCACACCGCCCGCGGCCGCGCCAGACGCCCCCTGGTGCTGACCTCAAACCGGGGGCGCGGGAAGTCCTCGGCGCTCGGGCTCGCCGCGGCGAGGCTGATCGCGGAGGATGGGCTGGAGATCCTGGTCACGGCGCCCCGGCGAGGCGCCGTCGGGGCGCTGTTCGAGCACGCCACCCAGGCGCCGGCCGCGGCCGACACGGCCTCGGCACCGCGCTTTTTGCCGCCCGATCGGCTGCAGCGGGAACGGCCCAGGGCGGATCTGCTGCTGGTGGATGAGGCGGCCGGCATTCCGGCCCCCCTGCTCGAGTGGCTGCTGACCCGCTATCCCCGCGTCTGCTTCGCAACCACCGTGCACGGCTATGAGGGCACCGGCCGCGGGTTCGAGGTCCGTTTTCGCGCCGTGCTCGAGCACCACACACCCGGCTGGCGGCAGGTCCAGCTGGAAACGCCGATCCGCTGGGCGCCTGACGACCCCCTCGAGGCGCTGACCAACCGCGCGCTCATGCTCGATGCCGAGCCGGTAGCCGATATCGCTGTCGCGCACGCGAACGTTCAGACCCTCGGCTTCGCTGAGCTCGACCGCGACCGGCTGGGGACGAACGATCGTCTGCTCCAGGCGGTGTTCGGGCTGCTGATCCTGGGGCACTACCAGACCCGGCCTGCCGATCTGCGACACCTGCTGGATGGCCCAAATATTCGCGTCTTCGCACTACTGGATCAAGACAGGGTGGTCGCCACGGCGTTGACGGCCGCCGAGGGTGGCTTCGACGCGGTGCTCTCCGAGCAGGTCTTCGACGGTCTGCGACGCCCCCACGGGCACCTGTTACCCCAGACGCTGTCTGCCCATGCCGGGTTGTTCGACGCCACCAGGCTGCGGATCGCGCGCATCGTACGTATCGCCGTGCATCCGGCCCTGCGCCGGCGTCGGCTGGGACGGCAGCTTATCCGGGGGTTGCACAGACAGGCCGACCGCGATGGGTTGGACGCCATCGGGGCCAGCTTCGGGGCAACCCCCGCGTTGCTCGCATTCTGGCTGAGCTGCGGACTGCCGGCGGTGCACCTGGGCAGCCGCCGCAACGCCGCGAGCGGCGGCTACGCCGCGGTGGTGCTAGCGGGCCTGAACGGGCCGGGGCGCGAGCTGGCCGAGCGGGCCAGGCGTCGGCTGGCTGAGCGTTTGCCGGTGCTGCTGGCCGGGCCCTTGCGTCGACTCGACCCCGACATTGCCGCCTCGCTGCTGGCCAGCGGCCCGATCCCCGCGGCCCCATTCACCCCGGAGGAGCTCCGCGAGCTGAGCTCGTTCGCCAAGGGATCCCGCGCCCCGGAGTCCGCCCTTCCGATCTTGGCCAGGTTAGCGCCCGGCGCCATCGCCGAGGCCCTGCGCGCGGGCGCACTCGACGCGGCACAGGCACGCGCCTTCATCGCCCTTGTCCTGCAGCACCGCGACTGGACAGCGAGCGCCGAACTGGTCGGTACCACCGGGCGGGCTCAGGCGCTCAGCCTGCTGCGCGAGGCCGTTCGATGTATCTGCGACGCGTCGGCGCCAAGCGGGGGACCCGGTTAGGCTATCCATCGGGATCTGGCCATTTGCGGCCTGCCGCGGACCCGCTCTCCGTGGGCGGGTTCATCCCGTGCGCCCGGGCCAGGTCCCCCTGTCGGGGCGCCTCGGCGCGCGTCTGGTGGCGCGCCAGCCGCGAGGACACCGACATCGGCTTATGCGCGGTCAATGGCTTGATCGAACCGTCCGATGAGCGACAACAGCACATCGGTGTCCCAGTCGCATCCCCGCAGGGCCTCCTCCGCCATGGGCCGGATGGCACTGTGCGCCGGCAATGGGCCACCGGCGTCGACCAGGGCGCGGGTGCGCGGCAGGCATATCCACTGCAGCCACTGGGTGAAGCGCAAGGTGTCGCAGCAAAATGGAAGGGGACTGGAGAGCGCCCGCGGCGAGGGCGGCGCGGTTTCCCAAAGCGATTGGGCCCGCAATTCGGCCTCGATCGCGTCGCTCAGCGTGGCGACGTCCTGGAGATGGCGCGCGTCGATCACGCCCGGCGCCTCGCCAGCTCCCGACCCCGATCGCCTTCCCCCGGGTGATCGCCATCGCTCTGCCCGATGCCGGGGCGACATCCCAGGGCGGCCGATGCGATGACCCCATCGCATCGGTCCACCTCGGTGGTCACATCGCGGCCGAGTCGACGTTGGGTCATGGGAGGCTCAATCGTCCTCGCGGCGGTATTCGACGTCAATGACCCGCGAGCGCGCCTGAAATCGGCTTGACGATCCCCGCTGGCTCACCGGAACCACGTGCATATAGCGCTTGATCAGCGCGTGCCGGAGCGGCGGGATCAGGAGCAGAAATCCAACCGCGTCCGTGACGAAGCCCGGTAGCAGCAGCGCAAAACCGGCGGCCAACAGCACGGCGCCATCGAGCATCTCCAACGCGGGCATCTCGCCCTGCTCGAGCATGTGGCGGACCCGCATGAGCACGCCAAGTCCCTGCACCCGCACCAGATAGCCCCCGATCGCCGCGGTCAGGAGGGACAGGCCGATGGTGGGGAGGGCCCCGATCACGGACCCGACCTCGATGAGCAGGTACAGCTCAACGAGCGGGATACCGATGAAAAGGAGAAGGAAAAGCAGCATGTTTTAAGATCTCTCGACGGGAAGTACATTCGACATCCACGTGGCCCCCGGGGCCTGGACGGCCTGCCCCGGCGGTCTGAAACGAGCAGCGGTGCTGAGACGAGGCCGCTCGGTCCGGCCACGGCCATGTCGTCGGCCCGGGTACCAAGCCTCGCGTGGAACCAGCAGGGGAGCGCGGCGTCCCAGGTCGATAGCCGTGAGATCTGTCCGGTAATGCCGGATTTAAA
The DNA here is from genome assembly GCA_040775095.1 of Chromatiaceae bacterium. Lineage (GTDB taxonomy): Bacteria > Pseudomonadota > Gammaproteobacteria > Chromatiales > Chromatiaceae > JAXGTD01. The sequence goes on from JAXGTD010000010.1 coordinate 56,598, forward strand.
CACCGAAACGGTCGATCGGGTACCCTATGCGGACGGATCCGTGCCCGATGCCAGCCGGAGCCGGTGGCCACCCGCGTTGGGCGGCAGAGCGCCGAGGGGTTGCCCGGCCGCGGCCATCGGGTCCCACCGAGGTATCATTTCAGAGCTGCCATGGTCCAAGACGTCCAGCTGATATTCTGCACCTGCCCCGACATGGCGAGCGCCGAGCGCCTCGCGGCGATCCTGGTCGGTGAGCGACTCGCCGCCTGTGTCAGCATCGTCCCCGGCCTGATCTCGGTGTACCAGTGGCAGGGACGCACCACCCGCGACACCGAGGTGATGCTGGTGATCAAGACCACGACAGCACGCGTTGCGGAGCTCTCGGCCC
>JAXGTD010000011.1:0-53908 GCA_040775095.1 Chromatiaceae bacterium
ACAGCAGCACCTCTCCGGCGCGGATGATCGACTTGGTCATCAGTTCCAGGTTGTAGTAGCCCTGGGGGACCTTCTGCCCGGCCTTGGCACAGGCCACGGCGTCCGCCATCAGAAAGACCGTGACCTTGTCCCCCTTGCCGACCAGGGCCTTGGCCAGACGCAGGCCGTTGTAGCTGCGCTCGGTGCCGTAGGGAGGATCGTTGAGGATGAGCAGGGTCGACACGGGCGGTTACTCCGGTTGGATGGGGTTACGTTCCACGGGCCAGCCGTGGTCGAGCCAGGCGGTCATGCCGCCCTGGACCACATGGACCTGGGCGAAACCGCGCTCGGCCAGCAGGACCGCTGCCTTGGCAGAGCGGCGGTCGGTGCGGCAGACCAAGGCGATGGGGCGCTCCGGGTCGTCACCCAAGTCGGCTAGGCGCTCGGCCAGGTCTTCCAGGGGCAGGTTGAGGGCGCCTCGGATGTGCCCCTGCTCGCCGTCGAAGTCGGCGGCGGTGCGCACGTCCAGCACCAGCAGGGGCTCGCCCGCGTCCAGGCTGGCCTTGAGCCCGATCACCTGCATCATGGGTCCCTCGCGGAAGCGGGCGATGAGCCGCGGCAGGAAGGCCAGACCCGCGAGCAGCGCGAGTGCAATCATGCCCTTCTGGATCTGGCCCTCGCCGCCTCCCGCGGCCTCGCGCCCGGCATAACCGAGCCAGGTATAGGCCAGGGCCCCGGGCAACATGCAGACATAGGTCGCAATCAGGTACTGCAGGAAGGGGATACGGGTGAGCCCCAGGGCGAAGTTGAGCAGGTTGAAGGGGAAGAGCGGCATCAGCCGGGTGAAGGCGACGAAGCGCCAGCCCTCGGCCTCCACCCCCTGCACCAAGCGTTTGCCAATCCCACCGGCCCGGGTCTGTACCCAGCCGGCGGCCACATAACGGGCGATCAGGAAGGCGAGCACCGCCCCGAGCGTGGCCCCGGTCAGGTTGTAGACGGTCCCCCAGACCGGACCAAACAGGGCGCCGCCAGCCAGGGTCAGGAGCGAGCCCGGCAGAAACAGGACAGTGGCCAGGGCATAGATGGCCACGAAGACCAGGGGCCCCGCCGCACCCGCGGACGCAACCCAATGCGTCAGGGCAGCGGCGTCCGGGTGCTGGCGGTAGGCCAGCGTCAGGGCGATCCCTGCGGCGAGCACCAGCGCCAGCAGCAGGCGTGCCGCGCCCTTCACGACCGACCCCCGCGGTCGTCCCCTGCTGGCCCCCAGGTCCGGCGATTGATGGCATAGCCGGTGACGGCGCCCCGAAAGGGCAGCGCCAGCATCCCCGGCAGGCTATCCACCTCGCGCGGGTCGCGGTGGTCGTCGATGCCGATGGTCATGCCCAGATGACCGGCCCGGGGGACCTCGCGGTAGGTCCCGAAGAGCCGGTCCCACCAGGCAAGGTTGAAGCCGAAGTTGGAGTTGGTCTCGTCCGCCTCCACCGAGTGGTGCACCCGGTGCATGTCCGGGGTGACGAGGACCCAGCGCAGCCAGCGGTCTACCTTTGCCGGCAGGCCGACGTTGCCGTGGTTGAACATGGCCATGCCGTTCAGGATGACCTCGAACAGGATCACCGCCACCACCGGGGGCCCGAGCACCAGGATGACCGCGAACTTGATCAGCATGGAAAGGACAATTTCGAGGGGATGGAAACGCGCCCCCGTGGTCAGGTCATAGTCCAGGTCCGCATGGTGGACGCGGTGCAGGCGCCACAGCGCCGGCACCGCATGGACCAGGACGTGCTGCACCCAGATCGCCAGGTCCATGGCGATGACCGCCAGCGGTGCCGCCACCCAGAAGGGGACGGAGAAGTGGTTGAGCAGCCCCCACCCCTGGGCCGCCGCCGTCGCCGCCAGCCCGGCGGCCGCGACCGGAAAGAGCAGGCGCAGCACAATGGTGTTGAGCGCCACCAGGCCCAGGTTACTAACCCAGCGCCGGGCCTTGGAGACCGTCAGGGCGCGCCGCGGGGCGCGCAGCTCCCACAGGGCCATGAGGGCGAAGATGCCGAAGAAGGCACCGAGGCGGATCGACGCCTCGTGGTTCTGGATGAAGCTGTCCAAAATGGGTCTGGCCGCGGCCGCGGCCGCGGGTCCGGTGGTCGTGGGTGAGATCGTCCAATACTGGCAGACCCGCGACAGTCGCTCAACCGGCCGGTTGGATGTTCCTCGGCCTCGCGCGTTGCGGCATCCCCGCCTCGTCTGTCCGGGCCAGGCGAGGCCGCAGCGTCTTGGCGGATCAATACCTTGAGGCCGGGGAATCCCATGCCGGCAGTGAGCGCCGCGACACGCACGCGAGCCTTCCCATTCGGCCCGACGGGGGTTCGCCAGGAGCGCCGGCCATCAAGGCATGGGTAAACGAGAGATGGCCGAGGGCCACCGCGGCGGTGGCCGTGCAGAGACTTGCCCGCGTCACGGCACCGAACTGGCGTGGGTGGCGCGGCACCCTGAAAACTCATTCGATATTCTGGATCTGCTCGCGCATCTGCTCGACCAGGACCTTCATCTCCACTGCATCGCGGGTCACCGTCACGTCCGAGGACTTTGACGTGAGCGTATTCGCCTCGCGGTTGAGTTCCTGCATCAGGAAATCGAGGCGGCGCCCGATTGGGCCGCCGCCAGACAGGATCTTGCGAACCTCAGCCACATGCGCCTCGAGCCGGTCCATCTCCTCGTCCACGTCGAGGCGTTGGGCGAGCAGTGCCATCTCCTGCTCGATCCGGTTCGGGTCGAGCTCCGCGCGCAGCTCGGCCAGCCGGTCCGCAAGACGCGTACGCACCCCGGCGAGCACCTCCGGCATGCGCACGCGCACCTCGCCAACCAGCCTCAGGAGCCGGTCACAGCGCTCCCGAATCAGGGCCTCCAGCCGGGCGCCCTCGCGCTCGCGGGCGGCGATGAGCGTATCAAGGGTACGCTCGAGCAATGCCAGCGCGGCCGTGGACAACGCGTCGAGATCGTGTTCGGGCTCCTCGAGCAGTCCGGGCCAGCGCAATAGCTCGAACACGTGGGGCGTGGCCGGCTCGCCGATGCGCACCGCGATCTGGTCGGCCGCGGCGAGCAGCTGCTCGAGCAGTCGCATGTTCACGTTCAGGGCGCCGGCGTTGCCCGGGCGCGGTACAAAACGCAGCGCGCAATCCAGTTTTCCGCGGGACAGCCGCACGGCCAGACATTCGCGCACCGCGGGTTCCAGGCCACGCAGGTCCTCGGGCAGGCGCAGATGGGGCTCGAGGTAGCGATGATTGACCGAGCGCAGCTCCCAGGTGAGCTCGCCGGCATCGGTCAGCTGCGTCTCGCGCGCGAAGGCCGTCATACTGTAGGGCATAGGCGTTGAAACCCCCCGAACGCCGGGATCCGCCGGCGCGGCCGTGCAACAGGCACACCCGGTCCGCTCGTACCGGTTTGACGGTATCATACGCTACCCGTCCAGCGCAGCCCCAGCCGGTGCCATGCAACGTGTCCGCGACAGCCTGGAGCCAGGCACCCTGATCGACGGCTACCGCATCATCCGCACCATCGGTACGGGCGGCTTCAGCCTCGTGTATCTGGCCGAGGAGGAGGAGACAGGCGACGAGGTCGTGATCAAGGAGTTCATGCCCAAGCGCCTGGCCCGGCGCGCCGCGGACAATCGCCTGTTGCCACTGGACGTTAGGCACGCCGAGGGGCTGGCGCGCGGGCGCAAGCTGTTCTTTCAGGAGGCGACCGCGATGGCCGCGTTGCGCCACCCGCACATCGTGCAGGTGCGCGGGCTGTTCCTGGCCAACGACACCGCGTACCTGGTGATGCAGCACGAACGCGGTCGCAACCTTGGTCAGTTCGTGCAGGAACGCGGCGGCGGCATCAGCACGACCCTGCTGTTGCGCATCTTCATCCCGCTGCTCGATGCCCTGGCGCTGATCCATTCGCGCTCGATGCTGCACCTGGATATCAAGCCGGCCAATATCCATCTGCGCAATGGCCACGATCCACTGCTGCTGGACCTCGGCGCCGTGGTGCTGATGTCATCCGGGCGGGGGCTTGGCAGCCAAGTGATCACCGCCGGCTATTCCCCGCCGGAACAGCACCGACGCGACGGGGAGATCGGGCCCTGGACGGACGTCTACGCGGTGGGGGCGACGATGCGCTGCTGTCTCGAGGGCAAGGCGCCTCCGCCGGCACCACAGCGCTGCCAGAAAGACAGCCTGCTGCCGGCCGTCAACCGGTTTCGCTCCCGCTATCCGGCGTACCTGCTCGAGATCATCGACTGGGCCATGCGGCTGGATGCAACACAGCGCCCGCGCGACGCCGGCGAGATGCTCGAGGTGCTGCAACAACGCCAGGAGACGCTGCCGGCATCCGCGCTGCGCGAGTTGCTCCCGCAACGGGCGCCCGGCGAGCCACCGACCAGCATTTGACCTGGACCGCCTCGGCGCCGAAGATGCTGGGTTGATACCTCGATTGTCCGGAGAACCCTATGCGCCCATCGAAACGTCGCCCCGACGAACTGCGAGCGTTGCGCCTCACGCGCCACTATACCCGCCATGCGGAGGGCTCGGTGTTGGTCGACCTCGGCGACACCCGGGTGCTGTGCACGGCCAGCGTCGAGGAGCGCGTGCCCGGTTTCCTTCGCGGACGCGGCAGCGGTTGGATCACGGCCGAATATGGCATGCTGCCGCGTTCGACCGGCGAGCGGACGACCCGCGAGGCCGCGAGCGGCCGGCAGGGCGGACGAACGCTCGAGATCCAACGCCTGATCGGCCGCTCGCTGCGCGCGGCGGCGGATCTCGACGCCCTGGGGGAACGGACCATCACGCTCGACTGCGACGTGCTCCAGGCCGACGGGGGAACCCGCACGGCGGCGATCACCGGTGCCTGGGTCGCCCTGAGCGATGCCCTCACCGGGCTCCAGCGCGGGGGCATCCTCACCGATTCACCGCTGCGCCACCAGATCGCGGCCGTCTCGGTGGGCGTCTACGAGGGCACCCCGGTACTCGATCTCGACTACGCGGAGGACTGCACCGCCGAGACTGACATGAACGTGGTGATGAATGCCGCCGGGGGCCTGATCGAGGTCCAGGGAACGGCCGAGGGGCAGGCGTTCAGCCGCGCCGAGATGGACATCATGCTGGACCTTGCCGCGCTGGGTATCGATCGGATGCTCGCCACCCAGCGTGACGCGTTGGCCGAATGACCCGGCGCCAGAGGCCGGCCACTGTCCGCGTGATCCGACGAAAGGCGTCGAGTTGTTTCATTCCCGGATAAAATCAGCGCGCAATCCACGCGGTGCGTTCCCCGGATTGCACCATTTCGAACGGCTTCGAATCGCAGACACCGCTGAGCCGGCCAGGGGTCGCACCAGCGGATGTCCGATCGGCGTCTCCCCGGCACGCTGACCCTGCAACCGATTGCGCCAATGTCCATGAGCCCCAGCACCATGCAGCACATCCTCGCCCCTCGGGGCATCGTCCTGGCCAGCAATAACGCGGGCAAGGTCCGCGAGATCAACGAGTTGCTCGAGCCGACCGGGATACGGGTCCGGCCACAGGGCGAGCTTGGTATCGACGAGGCCGAGGAGACCGGACTGAGCTTCGTCGAGAACGCGATCATCAAGGCTCGCCACGCCGCGCGCGCGAGCGGTCTGCCCGCCATCGCCGACGACTCCGGGCTCGAGGTCGATGCGCTGGACGGCGCCCCGGGCATCTACTCGGCGCGCTATGCCGGTGCGGGCGCCGGTGACGCGGACAACTGCGAAAAGCTGATGGCCGCGCTCGAGGGCGTCGAGGAAGAGGCCCGGGGCGCGCGTTTCCAGTGTCTGATGGTGTTCATGCGCCACGCCGAAGACCCCACGCCCTTCATCTCCCAGGGGACCTGGGAGGGCCGTATCCTGCCAGCCCCCCGCGGCGCCAATGGGTTCGGCTACGACCCGGTGTTCCTGGTGCCGGGGCTGGGCCAGTCGGCGGCGGAGCTCGACGCGGCAACGAAAAATGCGCTGAGTCATCGTGGCCAGGCGTTGGCGCACCTGGTCGAATACCTGTCCAAGGCCGCAAGCTGATGGGGCCAGCCGACGCCGGGGCGACGCACGCCGCCGTTGCGCAGGGTCTGGCGCGGGTGCGAGCGCGCATGCGCGACGCGGAGCGGCGCTTCGGGCGCGAACCGGGCAGCGTCGCCCTGCTGGCGGTCAGTAAGGTGCAAGCACCCGCGAAGATCGCGGCCGCCTTCGATGCAGGACAGACCGCCTTCGGCGAGAGCTACATCCAGGAGGCCGTCGAAAAAATGGATGCGTTGGCGGGACTGCCCCTGGAGTGGCACTTCATTGGACGCATCCAGGCCAACAAGACGCGTCTGATCAGCGAGCGTTTCGACTGGGTGCACAGCCTCGGCGACCTGCAACACGCCCGGCGTCTCGGCGCCCAGCGCCCGCCGGGGCATCCGCCCCTGAAGGTCTGCATCCAGGTCAACCTCAGCGGCGAGCCAACCAAGGGGGGGCTGGCGCCGGATGCCCTGGCCGGGTTCATCGCGGCGGCTTCCGAAATCGAGGGCATCCACATCGAGGGGCTGATGACCCTCCCGGCACCCACCGATGACTTCGACGCCCAGCGCGGGGCGTTCGCGCACCTGCGAACACTGCGGGACCAGGTTGCACAAACGGGACTGCCGCTGGCAACGCTGTCCATGGGCATGTCCGACGACCTGGAGGCCGCCATCGCCGAGGGGGCGAGCATCGTGCGCGTCGGCACGGCCTTGTTCGGCCCACGCCAGCCCCGTGAGCCCCGCTCGGGCGCCGATCCATCCAACAGCCAGCGGTAAGGCAGAATAGGATACACCCATGTCTATCTCGCAGACTCAGATCGCCTTCGTCGGCGGCGGCAATATGGCCCGGAGCCTCATCGCCGGCCTCGTCGCCGATGGTTACAACCCAACCGCGATGCGTGTCATCGATCCCGACGCGGACAAGCTCCAGATGCTCGAGCACGGCTACGGCATCGTCCCGGCGCGGTCCAATGCCGACGCCCTCGACGGGGCCGACGTCGTCGTGCTCTGCGTGAAGCCACAGGCGGCCCCGGAGGTCTGCCGCGGACTGGCCACGGCGATTCCAACCCGTGTCCCACTGTTCGTGTCGGTGATGGCCGGGGTCACCGAGGCCAGCCTCTGCCATTGGCTGGCACGCGCGGTACCGCTGGTGCGCGCGATGCCCAATACGCCGGCGATGTTGCAATCTGGCGCCATCGGCCTGCACGCCAACTCGGCCGCCAACGCCGCGCAACGCAACCTGGCCGAGGAGATCCTGCGCGCCGTCGGACTCACCAGATGGGTCGAGCAGGAGACGCAGATCGACACGGTCACGGCGGTCTCGGGCAGCGGCCCGGCCTATTTCTTCCTGCTGATGGAGGCACTCGAGCAGGCGGCCGTCGAGCAGGGGCTCGACCCTGAAACGGCTCGTCTGCTGAGCATCCAAACCGCCCTTGGCGCCGCGCGCATGGCGGTCGAGAGCGACGACTCACCGCGGCTGTTACGCGAGCGGGTCACCTCGCCCGGCGGCACCACCGAGCGCGCCATCGCGGTGTTCGAGGACGCCGGCCTGCAGCAGTTGGTCAACCGTGCGGTCGCGGCGGCGAGGCAGCGCGCCGCTGAACTGTCGACAATGCTCGGAGAAAATCAATGACCGAGGCGTACTTCACCAACCCGCTGGTCTTCCTGATCAAGACCCTGTTCGGACTCTACATCGCCATCGTCGCCATCCGCTTCCTGTTGCAATGGGCGCGGGTGGACTTCTACAACCCGATCTCGCAGTTCATCGTCAAGCTCACCTCACCGGTGCTGCGCCCCCTGCGCCGGGTCGTTCCCGGCTACGGCGGCCTGGACCTCTCCTCGCTGGCGCTGGCATGGGGCCTCATGGCGCTGGAGCTGGCCTTGCTCTCGCTGCTGCTGGGGCTCGGACGCAACCCGCTGTGGGCCATTGGCTGGGCCATCCCGGCGCTGTTGGATCTGTTCATCAGCATCTTCCTGTTCGCCGTGCTGGCGCGGGTGATCCTCAGCTGGATCAACCCCGACCCCTACAACCCGGCCGTCGATATCCTCTCCAGGATCACCGATCCCCTCCTGATCCCGGCCCAACGCGTATTGCCACCGATCGGCGGGATCGACCTCTCGCCAATGCTGGTGATGATCGGCCTCGTGCTCCTGGAGATGCTGGTGCTGCCGCCTCTGCAGCTGCTCACCGGCAGCCCGTTCTAGGCCCGCGCGGGCGGCACGAGCGGCGGCGTGGCTCGCGGCCCAACCGACACCGAGCCGGGTCCGGATGCGGCCTGGTACCAGTGGCAGGGCAGCGACTTGGTCCTACGCGTGCGCGCACAGCCGCGCGCCCGGCGCGACGGCTTTGCCGAGCCCGTCGACGGTGCGATCAAGGTGCTGCTCAACGCACCACCGGTCGATGGGAAGGCCAATGCACGGCTACGCCGATTCTTGGCCGACGCCTTCGGCGTCCGGCTCGCCGATGTCGAATTGTTGCGCGGGGAGCGTAGCCGCGTGAAACAGCTGCTGATCCGCTCGCCAAAGCGCCGACCCGCGCCGATGGACCCACCCGGCCCGACGGCTGGTCCGCCTGGGACCCCAGCGGCGCGGAACGGACCAAAATGAACAGAGAAAAACGCCGCGAGATCTTCCGCCGCCTGCGCGATGCCAACCCGACGCCGACCACCGAGCTGCGCTACAACACGCCGTTCGAGCTGTTGGTAGCGGTCATCCTGTCGGCCCAGGCCACCGACAAGGGGGTGAACAAGGCCACGGAGGGACTCTTTTCGGCGGCCAACACCCCGCGTGCGATCCTCGACCTCGGCGAGGACGGACTCAAGAGACACATCCGCACGATCGGGCTATTCAACAGCAAGGCGAAGAACATCATCCAGACCTGCGCCGCGCTGCTGACACGACACGGGGGCGAGGTGCCGCGCGAGCGCAAGGCGCTGGAGGCCCTGCCCGGGGTCGGCCGCAAGACCGCGAACGTGGTGCTCAATACTGCCTTCGGCGAGCCGACGATGGCGGTCGATACCCACATCTTCCGCGTCGCGAACCGGACCCGCCTCGCCATCGGCAAGACGCCACTGGCGGTCGAGCAGGGACTGGTGAGGATGATTCCACGGGAGTTTCTGGCGGATGCCCATCACTGGCTGATCCTGCACGGGCGCTATGTCTGTACCGCGCGCAAGCCCCGCTGCCCGGACTGCCTCATCGCGGATCTGTGCGAGTACCGGGACAAGACACCGGCAACAGCGGCGCAGGGCGCAAAAGCGCCGCGGTCCGAAGGGCCGGGGATGTCCGGGGGCTGATCGGGGGCGACGAGCTCGAACGTCTGCGACGCAAGCCCTGGATGGCGATTCACCCCTGGGCCGGCATCAATTCGTTGAAGATGCCGCACTCCCGTGAGCGCGCTCCCCGGGACACGGGCCGATGCCATCGCAAGGGGCACGGGATCGGCGTCGCCGCCCGGGTGCGATCAGGATGCAGGGGCCGCCTTGCGCTTGCCGCGCCGGGAGCGCGAGCGCTTCTTCGCCGGGGCCTCCGGCACGGGACTGGCCAGCACGAAGTCGATCTTGCGGTCATCGAGGTTCACCGCGGCCACCTTGACCCGCAGCCGGTCACCGAGGCGATACACCTGGCCGGTGCGCTCGCCGGTGAGCCGGTGGCCAACGGGGTCGAAGTGGTAATAGTCGTTGTCCAGTGCGGTGATATGCACGAGACCGTCGACATAGACGTCGTCGAGCTCAACGAAGAGCCCGAACCCCTGCACACTGGTGATGGTCCCATCGAGCTCCTCGCCGATCTTATCCTGCATGTATTCGCACTTGAGCCAGTCCTCGGCATCGCGCGTGGCCTCGTCGGCCCGCCGTTCGGTGCCGGAGCAGACCTCGCCGATCTGCTGCAGCTCGGGCTTGGAATAGTCCAGGTCCGCGGCGGTCCCGCCGGCCAGGATGTGCTTGATGATGCGATGGACGATCAGGTCCGGATAACGCCGGATTGGCGACGTGAAGTGGGTGTAGGCGTCGTAGGCCAGACCGAAGTGCCCGACGTTGTCGGAGCTGTACATCGCCTGCTGCATGGAGCGCAGCAGCACGGTCTGGATCAGATGGAAGTCCGGGCGCGCCTTCACGGACTGCAGCAGCGAACCGTAGTCCTTGGCCGTTGGCTTGCTGCCACCCGGGAGATTCAGACCCAGCTCGGCGAGAAAATCGCGCAGGTCCGAGAGCTTCTCCTGTTTCGGCGTCTCGTGGATGCGGAACAGGGCCGGCATCTTCTTGCGCTGGAACAGCCGCGCCGCGGCCACATTGGCCGCCAGCATGCACTCCTCGATGATCCGGTGGGCATCGTTGCGCACCATCGGCTCGATCGCCTCGAGCCGTCCCTGCTCGTTGAAGACGAACTGGGTCTCGGTGGTATCGAAATCGATCGCGCCGCGGGTGGCGCGTGCCTGCTGCAGCACATGAAACAGGGCGTAGAGCTCGTGCAGATGAGGCAGCAGCGCGTGGTGCGTCTCGCACAGATCCGGATCGCCATCGACAACCATGGCCGCAACCTGATCATAGGTCAGCCTGGCATGCGAGCGCATCACGCCTTCGAAGAACCGCGAGCGCGTGACCTTGCCCTCCCCGTTGACGTAGAGCTCGCAGGTCATGCAGAGGCGATCGACGTTGGGATTGATGGAGCACAACCCGTTTGACAGCACCTCGGGCAGCATCGGAATGACCCGGTCGGGGAAATAGACCGAGTTACCGCGATTGAATCCCTCGCGGTCGAGCGCGCTCTCGGGCGTCACATAGGCGGCGACGTCCGCGATACAGACCAGGAGCTTCCAACCCTTGGGCTTGCGCTCGCAGTAGACCGCGTCGTCGAAGTCCCGCGCATCGGCGCCGTCGATCGTCACCAGGGGGAACTGCCGCAGGTCGGTACGCCCCTGTTTCGCCTCCTCCGGCACCTGTTCGGACAGCCCCGCGATCTGTACATCGACCGCCTCTGGCCACTCGATGGGCAGATCATGGGCACGGATCGCGATGTCCGTCTCCATCCCGGCGGCCATATGATCGCCGAGCACCTCGACGATCCGGCCGATCGGCTGGGTCCGCTTGGTTGGTTGATCGGTGATCTCGGCGACCACGATCTGCCCCTGGGTGGCCCCCGCCAGGCGATCGCTGGGGATGATCACATCGTGGGTCAGGCGCCGGTTGTCCGGCACCACGAAACCGACGCCGCTTTCGCAGGAGAAGCGACCGACCACGCTGCGGGTGCCGCGCTCGAGCACCTCGACCACCGAACCCTCGAGCCGACCGCGCCGGTCCCGACCGGTGACGCGCGCCACGATGCGATCGCCGTGGAACAGTCCACGCATCTCTTTCTGATAGAGATAGAGATCGTCGCCGCCATCGTCCGGCTTGACGAAGCCGAAGCCATCGGGGTGACCAATCACCCGCCCGGCGATCAGGTCACGTTTGTTCACCAGGCAGAACGCGGCACGGCGGTTGCGCACCAATTGGCCGTCGCGGACCATCGCGCCGAGGCGCCGCTCCAGCGCGACCCTGTCGGCGTCCGTGCTCAGATCCAACGCCTTTGCCACCTCGTCGAAGTCCATCGGCACGGCATGCGTGGTCAGGACGTCGAGGATGAATTCGCGACTGGGGATCGGATTGGCGTACTTCTTCGCCTCGCGTTGGCGATGCGGGTCCACATCCCTCGCGAACTGTGTCTTTTTACGTCTTACCACGATGATTGGCTGTTTGGATCCTAAAAGCCCACTAGTCTAACGTTGACAAGCCCTATTTGTCTCATTAAGATTCCGCCTTCTTCGCGGCCAGGTCGTGAAGCACTGCCCCCCTGCCGAGGTGGCGGAATTGGTAGACGCGCATGGTTCAGGTCCATGTGGGAGAAATCCCGTGGAGGTTCAAGTCCTCTTCTCGGCACCACTCACCGGCCGCCCTCACAGGGGCGGGCACCCGATCCAAGCGCCGCATCGTCGGCGCTTTTTTGTGCCCGCCAACAAGAATCAAGCGGCGCGACCCCTCCGTCGCATCCCGTCGGCGCAATCCGTCACCCCGGCGCGGCCGATGCTCCACCGGGACGTGCCCCGCCCCGGGGTGTCAACGCCCGCACACCTCCTCGTGGTAGTAGGTCGCGAAGCGCTTGTCTTCGGCGATGACGTGATTGAAGAACCAGTGCCGGATGCCCTGCAGCTCGATCGGGTCGAGGGTCCGCGTGTGGCTGCCCGCAAGGGAGCGACCGAGATCGACGAACTCCGCAAGCTGCATCGTGTGCTCGCGACAGTGCTCGATCACCTCGGGATACTCGATGGCGCGCAGAAACACCCCCTCGGTGTCGAAGTGTCGGCGAACATGGGCGATCAGCTCGCTGAGCCGCGTGCCCAACGTGGCCGGATCCTCGGGATCGCCGAGACGATTGATCAGGCGCACCATCTCCCGGTGGTCTGCATCAAGCATATCGATTCCGAGCACCCAGCCTTCCCGCCAGATCAGTGGTTCAGTCATAGAGATGCAAGTGTCGAGCAGGAGCGGATGCATGAGACATGCGCCCGGTGATGGCAGCCAGAGGTCGCTGGCCCAAGTGTAGACGAGACCGACGCCCGCCAACACCACTGCGCGGCGGATAGAATGGCAGACCCACCCCTTCACCCGCGGAGCACCGAGGCATGTCGCGTCTCACCCGTATCGTAGGCTTTCTGCCGTTTATCGCCGTTGTCTTCCTGAACAGCTTCGTGGACCTGGGTCATAAGATCATCATCCAGAACGCGCTATTCAAGGCCTACGACGGCCCCGAGCAGGTCTGGCTTACGGGCGTGGTCAACGCGTTGATCCTGCTCCCGTTCATTCTGCTGTTCACGCCCTCCGGCTACATCGCCGACCGCTGGCCGAAGAACTGGGTCATGCGTGTCAGCGCCTGGGTCGCGGTGGTCATCACGCTGGCGATCACGACCTGTTACTACCTGGGACTGTTCTGGCCCGCGTTTGCGATGACCTTCGTGCTGGCGCTACAAAGCGCGGTCTATTCGCCGTCGAAGTTTGGCTACATCAAAGAGCTCTGCGGCAACGAGGCGTTGACCGCGGCCAACGGCTGGGTGCAGGCGGCCTCGAGCGCGGCGATCCTCAGCGGCATTCTTGTGTTCTCGATGCTGTTTGAGGCCCGTCTGGCCGGTGATATCGGCCTGTCGACCGATGCCATCATGCAACGCGTCGCACCCGTGGGCTGGTTTCTGGTGCTCGGTTCACTGCTGGAGGTATTTCTAGCCTATCGGCTGCCCGACAAGCGCCCGGTGGTGGAGCAGATGCGCTTCGACTGGCGCGAGTACCGCAGCGGCAGGTATCTGACTCACAACCTCCACGCGGCCTGGGACAACCGGGTGATCTGGCTCTCGATTGTCGGACTCGGCGTGTTCTGGGGCATCGCCCAAGTCATGCTCGCGGCCTTCCCCGCATTCGCGAAGGAGAGTCTGGGCGAAACCAACACCGTGGTCATCCAGGGCGTGATGGCCTTTGCCGGCATCGGCATCGTGCTCGGCTCGATGGCGGCCGGACGCGTGTCGCGCGACCATGTGGAGACGGGCCTGGTTCCCATGGGGGCTGCCGGTATCGCCCTGGTGCTGTTGCTGCTGCCGGGGCTCGGCTCGATGCTGGCGCACGGGTTGAACTTCTTCGCGCTGGGCTTCCTGGCCGGCACCTTCATCGTACCGCTGAACGCGCTGATCCAGTTCAATGCCGGCGAGCGCGAGCTGGGCCGGGTGTTGGCGGCCAAAAACTTCGTGCTCAACTGGGTGATGTTGGGCGCATTGGTGGTCACCGTACTCTCGGCGCTGAACGACGCCAGCAGCCACGCGATCATGGTCGCGCTGGGCGTGGTGGCCGTGGGTGGGACGGTCTACACCGTCTGGAAGCTACCGCAATCGCTGGTGCGATTTGTCATCGCGCGCATCGTCTCGACCCGTTATCGGTTGCGGGTGATCGGGCTGGACAATCTGCCGGCCCAGGGCGGTGTGCTGATGCTGGGCAACCACATCAGCTGGATGGACTGGGCCATGGTGCAGATGGCCTGTCCGCGGCCGGTACGCTTCGTGATGGAGCGCGGCATCTACGAGCGCTGGTATCTGCGCCGATTCATGGACTTCTTCGGCGTGGTACCGATCTCGCGCGGGCGCAGCCGCGAGGCGCTGCACCAGGTCACCGAACTGCTCAACGCCGGCGAAGTCGTCTGCCTGTTCCCCGAGGGCACCTTGAGCAAGAACGCCCAGCTTGGCGAGTTCAAGAAGGGCTTCGAGCTGGCCGCCGCCGAGGCCGAGGGGCTGATCGTGCCGTTTTATTTGCGCGGCCTCTGGGGCAGTCGTTTCTCCTACGCCAGCGACAAGCTCAAACAGAACCGCCGCGACCGGCGCGCCCGCGATGTCATCGTCGCCTTCGGCTCAACGCTGCCGATGGAGACATCGGCAGAGCGAGTCAAGCAGGCGGTGTTCGAGCTCTCGGTCAGCTCCTGGCAATACCACGTCCAGTCGCTGCCACCGATCCCGGACGCCTGGCTGCGCCGCGCCAAGCAGCGGCCGGGGCAGCCCGTGATATTTGACTCGACCGGCACGACGCTGACCAACCGGCGCCTGATCGCCGCGGTGTTGCTGTTCGCCGCGGAGATTCGCCGGCGTGTGCCGGAGCAGAACCTCGGCGTGCTGCTGCCGGCGAGCAGCGCCGGGGTCATCGCCAATCTGGCCGGCTGGGTCGCCGGCAAGACCGTCGTCAATCTCAACTACAGCGCCAGCCGCGAGGCGGTGCAGGCCGGCATGACCAAGGCCGGCATCCACCATGTCATCACCGCGGAGCGCTTCCTGCGCCGGCTCGAGGGCCGCGGTATCGATGTCCCGGGGTTGCTCGGCGGGGTCGAGCCGATGCCCATGGAGGCGCTGCGTGGCCAGATCGGTCGCGCTCGCGCGCTGCTGGCGATGCTCGCCGGGATTGCGCTGCCGACGCGGGCGCTGCGATCTCTCTACGGCCGCGCCACGACACCTGAGGACACCGCCGCGATCCTGTTCTCCTCGGGCAGCGAGGGCACGCCGAAGGGGGTCGAGCTGAGCCATCGCAACATCATGGCGAACGTGCGCCAGATCTCCGACGTGCTCAACACCGAGTCCGACGACCTGATGCTGTCGAATCTACCGCTGTTTCATGCCTTCGGGCTCACCGCGACCACCTGCCTGCCCCTGCTCGAGGGGATCCCGATGGTGTGTCATCCGGACCCAACCGATGCGCTCGGCAATGCCAAGGCCATCGCCCGGTTCCGGGCAACGGTGCTGTGCAGCACCTCGACCTTCCTGCGCCTGTACGCGCGCAACCGCAAGGTGCACCCGATCATGCTCGAAAGCCTGCGCATCGTTGTGGCCGGCGCGGAGCGCCTCGGCCCGGATGTGCGCGAGGCCTTCGTGCTGAAATTCAACAAGCCGATCTACGAGGGCTATGGCGCCACCGAGACCACGCCGGTGGCCAGCGTCAACGTGCCCGACGCGCTCGAGACCGACAACTGGAAGATCCAGACCGGCTCGCGCCCCGGCACTGTCGGTATGCCGCTGCCGGGGACCAGTTTCCGGATCGTCGACCCGGTCACGCTCCACACCCTGCCCGCGGGCGAGGATGGCCTGATCCTGATCGGCGGCGTGCAGGTGATGAAGGGCTATCTGCACGACCCGGAGCGCACCGGGCAGGCCATCGTCGAGCTCGATGGCCAACGCTGGTACAAGACCGGCGACAAGGGCCACCAGGACGCCGACGGATTCCTTACGATCGTCGACCGCTACTCGCGATTCGCGAAGCTCGGCGGCGAGATGGTCAGCCTCGGCGCGGTGGAGGAGCAGGTTCGCCGCGTGCTCGCCAACCCAGACCTGGATGTCTGTGCGGTCAGCCTTCCCGACGCCAAGAAGGGCGAGCGCATTGTGCTCTTGGTGCAGGACGATGATGGCCCGGACCCGGACGCGATCCGCGCGCGGCTGATCGGGGCCGGCGTCAACCCCTTGACCCTGCCAGCGGAAATTCGGCTTGTTGCGCGGATACCCAAGCTCGGCAGCGGCAAGACCGACTTCTCGGCCGCCAAACAGCTGGCCGCGCTGACGCCCGGCGCCTGATCCTGTCCGACCCGGGCCCCGTCACGCGTTGCCAATCCCCCAGCATCGGGAGACGACCATGCCACGATCCGCGCTCACCGCCCCTCGCCTAACCCGCCCCGGACCTCCTCCCACACGGAGGACCCCACTGGCGTGCAAGACCCGGTCGGCCGTCACGGCACCGGGTTCAACGCCGATCGCCGGCCCAAGCGGGTCCGGGCGGCGAGCGGGCCGATGACCCTCGCGCAGGCCTACCGGGCCGCCGTCGATCGCCACGGCTTCGAGCCCGATCCCATCCAGGCACATGCCGTCGAGCAACTGGATCGCTTGCATGCGGACCTGCTCGCCTGGCCTCCCCCACACACGCGACCGACCGGCGCCCTGTTCGAGCGCCTGCGGGCACTCGCGCGCAAGCCGTCCGCACCGATTGCGCCGGTGCGTGGCATGTACCTCTGGGGTGGGGTGGGCCGCGGCAAGACCTGGCTCATGGACCTGTTCTTCGATGCCCTGCCCTTCCCGCGGAAGCAGCGCCTGCACTTCCACCGTTTCATGCAACTGGTCCATTCGGAGCTGAACCGGCTCAAAGGGCGGCCGAACCCGCTGCATCACCTGGGGATGAGCTTGGCCCAGAGGGCGCGGGTGTTTTGCCTCGACGAGATGCAGGTCAACGACATCACCGATGCGATGATCATGGCCGGTCTGCTCGATGCACTCTTCGCCAACGGCGTCACGCTGGTGACCACATCGAACATCGCCCCGGATGAGCTCTACCGCGCCGGCCTGCAGCGCGAGCGGTTCCTGCCGGCGATCGCGCTGATCCAACAACACTGCGAGGTGCTGGAACTGGCCAGTCCGATCGACTATCGGCTGCGGCGCCTCGAGCAGGCCGCGGTCTATCACTGGCCGCTCGACTCGACGGCCGAGACCCGGCTGGCCCGCTATTTCGCCGATGTCACGGACCCCGCGCAACAGCGCGAGGGACCGATTCGGATCAATGGCCGCGACATCCCCGTCGTCGCCTGGTCTGAGGGCGTGGTCTGGTTCGACTTCGACGTCATCTGCCATATCCCCCGATCCAAGCTCGACTATGTCGAGCTGGCACAGTGTTTCCACACCGTGCTGCTCTCAAACGTGCGCCGCCTCGACGATCAACGGAGCAATATCGCCCAGCGTCTGGTCACGCTGATCGACGCCGTCTACGACCGCAATGTCAAGCTCATGCTGAGCGCCGAGGCGCCGCCTCGCGAGCTCTACCGCGGACGCGATCTGGCCTTCGCCTTCCAGCGCACCGCCAGCCGCCTGACCGAGATGCAGTCGCGCGAGTATCTGGCACGGGCGCACCTGGCCTGACCCCGCCACTGGCCCTCGGCACGCCCCGGCATTTCAGTCAGAGGAGCTGAATAGAACAGAACGGGTTGCAACGAATCCGCGGTTCATATCTTATGCCGGCAATGGTAATCTTCGAAATAGGATGCCGGGCGGTTTGCGCATCGGCCGACCGCCGTCCTCAACCCTGACTACGATGCGTGCCCTTCTAGAGAGACGAGATGATGAATATTTACGTTGGCAATCTGGCCTACAGCGTGACCCAGGACGATCTTCGCGAGGCGTTTGCGGCCTTCGGTGAGGTGCAGAGCGCCAACCTGATCGCTGATAAGTTTACCGGGGAATCCAAGGGATTCGGTTTCGTCGAGATGCCGAACAACAGCGAAGCAGATGCGGCCATCAAGGCGCTGAACGATCAGCCGCTCAAGGGCCGTCCGATCCGGGTCAATCAGGCGAAGCCGCGTGCCGAGCGCGGGTCGCGCGGCGGCGGGCCCCGCTGGTAGACCGTCTACCCGAGCAGCCGAATCCCGCTCCTGGGGAATAGGCCGCTTTAGCTACAGATGGCCGGGCCGGCGCAATCCGGACCCGGCTCTTTTGCGAATGGCGGCCACACTGGCGTGGCCATTGTGATCCGGTCCCGGCGCGAGAGGCATATTCTGTGCGTCTTTTGGCGACAATAGGCCGGTCTTTTTCTGGGCCTCATCGAACCGGATCCTGACCGTTGAACCGCCCCGGGACGTCCACGACTCCCTTTCAATGCGCCGCCCGGGCAGGTCCAGCCGCGGCCGATCCCGCTGCGACCATGAACACCGTGACGCTCCCGTCACGGCGGCACGACCGAAACAAACAAGCTCGTCGCGCCCGCAAAATATGAAGCAGAACACGTGCCAGCCTGTCGGGTTGCGCAACACCGGCACTTTGCACGCGCATCGGCACCACCGACCGGAGAATTCGCAAATTGCGAGTCAATTTGCGAAGCGAGATGCAAAACGGGGCCGGATCTCCCTATAGGCCGGGGGGGGGAATGCACTTCCGGTCTCGGGTAGGAACGGGCGTGGCACCGCGCCGAACTATTCAACCGCGCTCCAAGTGGCACGATCGCGGATTGCGCGGGCCATGGCATGGGCAGGCGATCTGTGGCGTCGGCTTTGCCCAGGGAAACGCGGACGGGAACACATTCGCCGTCCGGGTCGTGGAAGGCCCGGCATGCTCGGGCCGGGCAAATGCCCGCGAGGCTCGTACTCAGCCCCCCTGGCCGGGCGGATCACCGGTGCGCGCGAACCAGCGGAACAGCTGGCTGAACAGGAGTACGGGCGCAATCGCGGCCATCAACCCGGTCGCGTAGAGGGCAAGCCATGGGCCGGTGCGACGGGTGAGCAACCCAAGCATGCCCAGAGTCACCAGCGTGGCCCCGGCCAGCATCCCGAGCGTCGCCGGGTCCCGATCCCGCAACAGCGCATCGGCCAGACCCGGCAACCCGGGGTGTCGGGACAGCACGGTCAACAGCAGCCCGTTGGGCAGCAGCATCAGGGTGACGTTCGGCAGCGCAAAGGGGGCATACCCATACCGGTCGAGCCCATACTGATCGGCCAAGCCGACCGTTGCGATGATGACGAGAAACAGCGCAAAGCCCGCTGCCAGCGTGATCAGGCCCATCACCGCGACCCGGTGCCAGTCTCGATCGGGCGCCTTGCTGGCATCCGCACGGGAGATCAGTCGCCAACCAGGTCGCTGGCCTGGCGGTCGGCGTGATAGGAAGACCGCACCATGGCGCCGCTGGCGACGTTCGAGAAGCCCATTTGCTCGCCGGTGGCGCGAAGCGAGTCGAACTCCGCCGGCGTCCAGAAACGCCGCACGGGCAGGTGCTCCCGGCTTGGCTGCAGGTATTGGCCCAGGGTCAGCATGTCACAGCCGTAGGCGCGCAGATCGGCCATCACCGCGAGCACCTCCTCGGCGGTCTCGCCCAGACCGAGCATCAGGCCGGATTTGGTCGGGATACCCGGATGCCGCTCCTTGAACAGGCGCAGCAACTGCAGCGAGCCCCCATAATCGGCCCCCGGGCGCGCCTCGCGATAGAGCCGCGGCACGGTCTCCAGATTGTGGTTGAAGACGTCGGGTACGGCGTCGCCGGTAAAGACGGACAGCGCCAGTTGCTCGCGCCCGCGAAAGTCCGGCACCAGGACCTCCAGCCGAATCCCCGGGCAACGGGCGCGCACGGCCAGCAGGCAGGCCGCGAAATGGCCGGCACCACCGTCGCGCAGGTCGTCGCGATCCACCGAGGTGATCACCACATAACGCAGGCCCATGCGGGCGATGGACTCGGCCAGATGCGTCGGCTCGGCCTCATCGACGGGCCGCGGCCGGCCGTGCGCGACATCGCAAAACGGGCAGCGCCGGGTGCAGACGTCACCGAGAATCATGAACGTGGCGGTGCCATGGGTGAAGCACTCGCCAAGGTTCGGACACTGCGCCTCCTCGCAGACGGTACTCAGACCCGCCTCACGCAACAGGCGCTTGACCCGCGCGACCCCCGGGCCAACCGGTGCCCGGGCGCGGATCCAGGCCGGCTTGCGCAATACCTCGGCGGCGGGCTCCACTTTGATCGGGATGCGCGCGACCTTGTCGCGACCGCGCTGGTGCGTGTCCGGGGTCAGCCGGGATGGGGCGTTCAAAGGATCGGCTTCGATCATGGGGAAGACAACAAAACGTTGGGGCGAAAGGCGGGGTCGGACGGCATCGGGGCACCCGCGGCCGAGCGGACCCGCTCGCGGCGACGAAACGGACTCGACATCCTGTCGAGGTATGAGCGCGATCTTAGGCGATTTCTGTCCAATCTCATACCAGCTGACTTGTCTTGACGCCCGCCTTCGTTGTCGCACGGCCACGCACATCGCCCGGCCATGCTCGTGGCGATGCGCCTCGAAGGCGAACCGCAATCCGGCCTCATCGGGCACGAGATTTTCCGGCAATCGCCTTGGCATCCGAACGGGCTCGACGTGGCCGGAAACCCGCGGAGCGCCTCCGACGGCCGCCTCACCCGACCGGAAGCGCGTCGCACCCGCCGCGGCGGCCCATTGTCCGGCGGGCCGGCCCGACCCCCTTTCATGCCCACGCGCGACCTGTGCCGGGTTGCGGCTCCGGGCCAGCCGACCTGGGCCAGCGGGTCTGGGGCCGGCAATCCCCCGGGCGCCGAGCAGAGGGTTGTTGTACCCTTGCGCCTTCGAGGACGAGACGCTCGTCTTTGTCCAACCCCGTCGCGACGAGACCGGTGGAGTGACCGGCCGATTGGCGCGGGGCCGCTTCGGGATGAGCTCGCGATGACCCGGGCCGGCCCGAGGCCGGGGCCAGACCGGTCCCGGCCAGATCCCCCAATCCGCGGATGATACAACGGGCAGAACAGACGCTGATGAGTCAGTCAGAGGGAACCCGCCGGTGCACGATGCTGTGGCTCGCGCTGCTCGCGCTGATGGCCATGCCTCCCGGCGCCGACGCGCGCGAGCTTGTCGGTCACGCCATCGTGCAAGACGATGGCTCGTTACTGATCAAGAACCGCACGGTCCATCTCGACGGCATCTATCTGCCCCCAACCAACCGTCAATGCCGCCAGTGGGAGACGCCGGTGCGCTGCGACAGTCGGGGCGTGCTGGCGCTGGATTTTATCGTCAGGGGATTCATCCACTGTTTCGAGCAGCGGGAAAACCGCGACGGCAGCATCGACGCGGTGTGCTATCAGGGCCGTTCGAGCTTCGATCCCGGTATCGATCTGGCCGCTTACCTGATCGAGCGCGGCTGGGCACTGGCCCTGCCGGGCGCCCCTTTCGAATATCATGCGCTGGAGCGCATCGCGCGAGCCCAGGAGGTCGGCGTTTGGGGCTGGCCCCTGGACTCCGTGAGCGAACGCATCTTCCCTGACGGTTCATGGTCGCGGCGCTGACGGCACTCGCACCGGGCCGGCGCGCCGACCAACCCCGCGCCGGTGCCGGCCGCCACGGACCATTGGGCGCAATCCCCTCGCGGCGACACGGTGGCTGAGCATGTCCAAGATTCTTACGATCCTACTCCTGATGGCACTGGCGTTCGGCACGATCGGCTGCGAGACGATCAAGGGCGCGGGGCGCGACATCGAAAAGGCCGGTGAGGCGATCCAGCGCGCGGCCAAGTAGGGCCGCGGCGCTGCGCTCAGTCCGTGCCCTCCTCCGGCACGAATGCCAGTGCAACGGAGTTGATGCAGTATCGCAATCCCGTGGGCCGCGGACCGTCCGGGAAGACATGGCCCAGGTGTGAGCCGCAGCGGCTGCAGTGCACCTCCACGCGCACCATGCCATAGCGTTCGTCCCGCGCGGTCCCGACGGTTGTCTCGCTCGCCGGCTGCCAGAAGCTCGGCCAGCCGCTGCCCGAGTCGAACTTCTCGGAGGAGCGGAACAATTCGGCGCCGCAGCCGACACACAGATACCGGCCGACGTCCTTGGTCGCGTGGTGCTCGCCGGTGAAGGCCGGCTCGGTGCCGTGCTCACGACACACGTGGTGCTGTTCGGGAGTCAGATGGGCAAGCCATTCGGCCTCGGTCCTGCTGATCTTGTCTGTCATTTTCCGCTCCCGTCCGCGCGATTGCGCTGTGCCAGCGAGGGCCCGCGGGCGTCTTCAACACACGAAAAAAAGGTTCGATTTGCGATTGTCTTCAATTCCGAATCGCCGTTGGCGACGAGCCATGGCGGCACCAGATCGTGCCGTGGGAAACGTCGGGGGAATCGGCGTTTCCACCCTGTTGAGGGTGTGCAACCCGCACCGCTATACTCATGGGCTGCCCGTCCACGGCCCTCACCAACCGGGGGGCGCCTCGACGATCCGGCTGAACAGCCACGGAAAAGCACTATGACCTTCAGCTCGTTCCAGCCGCCCCTGCGCACACTTATGGGGCCCGGACCCGCCGATGTCCACCCACGGGTGCTCGGCGCCCTCGCCCGTCCGACGATCGGCCATCTCGATCCGAGCTTCGTCCAGATGATGGACGAGCTCAAGGCGCTGCTGCGGCTGGCCTTGCGCACGGACAACGCGTTGACCATGCCGGTCTCCGCCCCCGGCTCGGCCGGCATGGAGACCTGCTTCGTCAACCTGGTCGAGCCAGGGGACAAGGTCGTGGTCTGCTGTAATGGGGTCTTTGGCGGGCGCATGAGAGAAAACGTCGAGCGCATCGGAGGCGAGGCCGTGGTCGTCGCCGACCCCTGGGGCCGCGCGGTCGATCCCAATCGGCTCGACGATACGCTACGGGAACATCCCGACGCCCGCATCGTCGCCTTCGTCCATGCCGAAACGTCCACCGGGGCCTGCTCTGACGTACGCACCCTCACGCAGATTGCACACGCACACGAGTGCCTGACCATCGTCGACGCCGTGACCTCACTCGGCGGCTCGCCGCTGGAGGTCGACGCCTGGGGCGTCGACGCGGTCTACTCCGGCAGTCAGAAATGCCTCTCCTGCACCCCGGGCCTCGCCCCGATCAGCCTCAACGAGCGTGCGCTCGAGAAGCTC
Organism: Chromatiaceae bacterium; assembly: GCA_040775095.1. Lineage (GTDB taxonomy): Bacteria > Pseudomonadota > Gammaproteobacteria > Chromatiales > Chromatiaceae > JAXGTD01. Next base: position 22,979 of record JAXGTD010000011.1, read on the forward strand.
GCCCGCCGTCGCGTACCCGTGCAGAGCTGGTTTCTCGACCTGAACCTGGTGCTGGGCTACTGGGGCGGCGGGCAGAAACGCGCCTATCATCACACCGCGCCGGTGAACGCGCTCTATGGCCTGCACGAGGCCCTGCTGCTGCTCCACGAGGAAGGCATCGAGCAGGCATGGGAGCGCCACCATCGCAATCACCTGGCCCTGCGCGCGGGGCTTGAGGCGATGGGCCTGGAACTGGTCGTGCCCGAGGCCGAACGGCTGCCGCAGATGAATGCCGTGGCGATCCCCACCGGGATCGACGACGCGACGGTCCGCCAACGCCTGCTGGCCGACTACAACCTGGAGATCGGCGCCGGGCTTGGCGATCTGGCGGGTAGGATCTGGCGCATCGGGCTGATGGGCCATTCCAGCCGGGCCGAGAACATCCTACTGTGCATTGGCGCGCTGGGCAGCGTGCTCAACGATCTGGGCACCCGGGTCGACACCTGCATGGCATTGGACCGGGTGGTCGCGGTGCAGGCTCGGCCGGACACCGTCCGATGAGCGCCGGCCCGGGCGGCGGCACGCCCGCAACGCCACCGCAGCCCACGCGCCCCAAACGCCCGCTCGCCCTGCGCCTGTTCATGGCCCTGGCCGCGATCGGGCTGTTCCTGATCGGCTATCAGTGGGGCAACCAATACGGGCGGCGGGGCGATACCCAGCCGACCCTGACCGGCGTGTTGGTGCGCGCACCCGAACCATTGCCGGCCTTTACGCTGCATGGCGCCGACGGCTGGCCGCTCGGGCCGGAGTCGTTGGCCGACGCCTGGACCCTGCTCGCGTTCGCCCGCCTCGACGGCCCTGTCGGGCACCGCGTCATCGGCCGGATGATCGAGGTCCACAATCGTCTCGCCGGCGATCGCGACCTGCAGGCCGACCTCCAGCTGGCACTGATCAGCGCCGATGCGATCCCGCGTCTGGCGCGGGATTTTGAGCGCCTCTCCCCGGCACTGCACGTCGTGACCGGCGAGCGGGACCAGATCGCGATCGCCCGAGCCGCCCTCGGGGCCGGTCCGGGGGATCCCGTCGACACACCGCCGCCGCTGTTTCTGGTCGATCCGGGGGGACGGCTGATCGCATTGTTCACCGGGACACAGCCAGCCGCCGACATTGCCACCGACATCGAGGCCCTGGCCGCCTGGCGAGCCCTGAACAACGCCCAACCCGAGCCCCCGGTCGCACCGGCATCGACCGCCGAGCCGGCCCATGACTGACGGCACCGGGGCGCGCATCGGCCAGCGACTGTTCGTCGCGCTGCAGTACGCCCTGCCCCAACACCTGCTCTCCGGGCTCATGTTCGGGTTCACGCGGCTGCGCCTCGGCGCGCTGACACGGGGACTGATCCGCGCGTTTGTGGGCCATTTCAAGGTCGACCTTCGCGAGGCCCACTGGTCTGACCCCGCCGCCTACCCAAGCTTCAACGCCTTCTTCACGCGCGCGCTGCGCGCCGACGCCCGGCCTCCGGACGGGGCGGCCAACGCGCTGCTCAGTCCGGTCGACGGGACCATCAGCCAGATCGGAGACATCCACGACGGGCAGCTTTTTCAGGCCAAGGGCCACGAGTACGGTGTTGTCGAGCTGCTCGGCGGTGACAGCGCTCTCGCGCGTGCATTCGACGGTGGCCGGTTCGCCACCCTCTACCTGTCGCCGCGGGACTATCACCGCATCCATATGCCGCTCGACGGCACGCTGCGCGAGACCATCCACGTGCCCGGTCGGCTGTTCAGCGTCAATCCCGTTACCGTGGCCGCCGTGCCCGGCCTGTTCGCGCGCAACGAGCGCGTCGTTTGCGTCTTCGACAGCACCGTCGGCCCGCTGGCCCTGGTGCTGGTCGGCGCGATCTTTGTCGGCAGCATCGAGACCGTCTGGAGCGGACGCATCACACCGCAGAGGGGGCGCGGTGTGCGACGCGAACCCGCCGGCACCCGCCCCGTGCGCATCGCCCGCGGCGAGGAGATGGGCCGCTTCAACATGGGCTCAACCGTGATTGTGCTGCTCCCCGCGGACTCCGCCCAGTGGTCTCCCGGGCTGGGGCCCGGCAGCCCGGTGCGCTGCCGCACGGCGATGGGGCGGATCGCATCGCCCGTCGCCGCCGGGCGCGACACCCATCACACCGACGGCTGACGCGTGGCGCCGCGTCGCGACGTCAATCGGCTGACCCCGGAACAGATCGCCAGGTGCCTGCGGCCCGATCGGCCGCGTTGGCCGCCCACGTTCGAACGCCCCGGCCCGGCGCCGGACACACCGCGCAACGCCGCGGTGCTCTTGCCCATGTTCCGGCTCGGCGGGCGCTGGCGGCTGCTCTTCATCCGCCGCGCCGAGCATCCCGATGACCGGCACAGCGGCGAGGTGAGCTTTCCCGGCGGGCGCCACGAGCCGGGCGACGCGGATGCGGCGGCCACGGCGCTGCGTGAGGCGCACGAGGAGATTGGCCTGGCGCCATCGCGGGTGACCCTGCTCGGGCAGCTTGGCGCGTTGCACACGGTCAGCAACTATCGGGTCACCCCGGTCGTCGGCCACCTGCGCTGGCCGCAGGACCTGCGCCCGGCGCCACGAGAGGTGGCACGCATATTCAGCCTCCCGCTCGATTGGCTCGCAACCCCCGCCCATCGGCGCGAGCGCATCTGGCCCACGCCCGACCACCCACAGGCACGGCGCGTGGTCTTCTTCGACCAGCACGACGGCGAGCGGCTCTGGGGCGTCAGCGCGCAGATCACGCTGGACCTCCTGGCCGCGCTCGCACGGGACGGAATTTGATCCAGGTCCGGCCGCTTTCGGCGCAAGGACGCCTCTTCCCGGCGTGCCGTGGATACCCCCGCGCCGCAGACGGTGTGCACGAGTCCACGGGCTGATCCGGTGGACCGCGCGTGGATACGCCCATGCACCGCACCGCCCGATGCCAACCCGACCAACGGCCGCTCAGTCAGCCCTCGTCTGGCCTGTAGACGCAATAGCCCTTGTTCCCGGCCCGCTTGGCCTGGTACATGGCGATGTCGGCTTGGTGGAGCATTCCGGCCACATCCACGCTGGATGCCTGCGGGTAGAAGGTCACGCCAACGCTGACCGTCACACGCAGTTGGATCCCTTCGATGTCGTAAACCCTGGCGGCCGCCCCCACGAGCTTGCCCACCACTGGGCCGCAACTCTCGGTGTTAGCGAGCCCCACCAGGACGGCGACGAATTCGTCGCCCCCCAGGCGGGCGAAGGTATCGCCCTTGCGCAGGATCCCTCGCATCCGCTCGGCAAAGCGCATCAGCACCTGGTCGCCCACCCCGTGGCCAGGGGTATCGTTCACGGTCTTGAAACCGTCCAGGTCCAGATAGACGACGGCCAGGCGCTCGCCATGGCGGTCGGCCTGGGCAATGGCCTGCTGCATACGATCTTCCAGCAGCACGCGGTTGGGTAGACCCGTGAGCACGTCGTGATGGGCCATGTAATCGAGCCGCTGCTGCCGGAGCGTGAGCGCCGTGATGTCCGCGAACAGGCCGACGTAGCCTTCGGTGCCACCGGACGCGTCATGGACGGTGCTGATGGTCAGCATCTCCGTGTACACCTCGCCATTCTTGTGCCGATTCCAGATCTCTCCCCGCCAATGTCCCCTCTCGAGCAGCTCGTTCCACATCGTGGCGTAGTAGGAGGCATCGTGGCGACCGGAGCTCAGCAACCTGGGATTGCGCCCCACGACCGCCTCTCGGCTGTAACCTGAAATCATGGTGAACGCGTCGTTCACGTCCAGAATGTTGGCCTGGGCATCGGTGATCATGATGCCCTCGTTGGCGTACGCAAAGACGTTGGCCGCCTGGCGCAGGGCCTCTTCCGTACGCTTGCGCTCGGTGATGTCGTGACCGACGCTGAGCACGCCGATCAGGCCGCCGTGTTCGTCGAACATGGGGGTACGGGTGGTCTCCAACAGCTCCCGGTGGCCGTCCTCGGCGAAGGTGACCCATTCCTCGCTCACGCTCGGGGAGCCGGTCACCATGGCGTGGCGTTCCTTGTCGCGGGAGGTGTTCGCCGGCGCACCTTCCAGCAGATCCGCATCGGTCTTGTCGAGCAGCTCGGCCTCCGCGCGACCGATGTAGCGCTCGAACCGGGAATTGCAGGCGAGATAGGCACCGTCGGGGGCCTTCAGCCAGACCAGGTCCGGTACGGTCTGTATCAGTGTCTTCAACAGGCGTCGCTGCCGAGCGAGCTCCTCCTTGGCCAGGATGTGCTGTGCCAGGCTCTCCTCGGCCCGGACCCGCGCGGCCTCCAGCTCCGCCTCGGTGGCCTTCTGCCGCGACAACTCCCGCATCAGGCGCAGCGTGTTGTGGGACAACGTGCCGTAGACGCACAGGATGATGTCCATCATCTTGCGCGTGAAGCCGCTCATCTGCTCAGCCGCCAACGCCTTCGCATCGGCCAGCGCGAGCCCGGACTGAAGACCCCGCACGATGTAGGCCATATGCCGATCGGTCTCCAGGATATGCGATGCCAGCCAGCGCACCAGGAACGCGAGCGTGCTTTCCGCGACCTCGTAGGACTCTTTCGTGCGCCGCTCGTCGATCAGCCCGTACACCATCTCGACGAAATTCCGGTGGCTTTGCTGGTGCTGGACCTCCTTGACGTCATCGGGCAGATACTCCCGCCAGATCGCCTCTTCCGTATCGAAGTGGTAAACGGTGTAGTCGAGAAGATCCCGGAAAATGGTATCCAGGTCGATGCGCTCGGAGTCGAACGCGATCTGGGTGGCAAGCTGATTCAGCAACAGCACCAGGCGCCGGTGCTGCTCGTCCACCTTGGGCAGCCCGGTCGCGAAGTTGTCGTCCCACGGAAAGATGTCGATGCGCTTCATGTGCATAGCCAGGTCACGGGCCCCGTGTTGTCAGATGCCCGCGTACAACGGCCGGGGTAACCCGTGCCTGCGATGCATGCGAGACCCTCCTTCAGGCCAGGTCGAAGGCTATGCGCCCTTTCCATTCCCGCACCACTGTCCCGAGGGGGCGTCCCAGGCCTGTCCCGCTGCCGAGGCGAGCGGCCTGCCCGCGAGCACAGGGGACCAGCCCCTCCTACGCTGCCATCGACAAGAAGGGCTTCGCTGGCCTGTCGGTTGCCAGAAGCTGCGAGTCGGCCTCGCCGAGCCATAAAACCACTCCAGTTGCACGGGGTTGTCGGAGGGGCAGATCCGTGCCCCGACAAAACGCGGCCGTGGGTGCCATCCGCGACCTCCACCCACTGCGACGACCTGTCTTGCCGAACGGGCATCGCCGACACCGCGAGCCCGGCGCGGGGGATCACTTGCCCGCGGGCTTCCGCGCCGGCCATGCAGTCCCCGCCAGACCGACGCCGCCGCGGGGCGACATCTCAGAGGGCGTTTGGCACGCCATCGAAGAAGTCCACCACCCCGGTCTCCAACGAATACTCGGCGCCCACGACAACCAGCCCGTCACGCTGAATCAACTGCTCGAGGATCTGCGAGCCGTGTCGCAGGTGATCGGCCGAGGCACGAATGTTGGCCCGCACCGCATGCCGCATCAGCGCATCGGGATCCTCCCGGAGCTCGGTCCCAAGCAGAGGCTCGACCGACGGACGCACCCGGTCGACGATGGAGCGCAGGTTCGGGGACTGGCCAGCGCTCGGACGCCCGAGTTGCTCGATCGTCGCCTGCACGGCGCCGCACAGCGAGTGGCCGAGCACCACCACCAGACGCGTGCCATAGCGCTCCGCGGCGAACTCGACACTGCCCACCTGCGACGGCGCGACAATATTGCCCGCGACGCGAATGACGAACAGATCACCCAGCCCTTGGTCGAAGATGATCTCGGCCGGGACGCGCGAGTCCGAGCAACCGAGCACGATCGCAAAGGGCTCCTGGCCCGCCGTCAGCTCACTCCGGCGCGCCTGGCCGGACGGGGTGCGCTCGCCGTGCGCGTCCGCAACGTAGCGCCGGTTCCCCCGCTGCAATCGTTCGAACGCCCTTGGGGCGGAAATCGTGTTCACAAACATTCTCCGGACCGCGCCGCGCCGATCAACAGAACGGATTTTCCATGGAACAACGGGAGCCGGCAGCCATGAGACCAACCGCGACCTGGACGCCCGCTGTCGGGGCAGCCCGTGGCGAAACGGCTGCACGCAAAGGCCAAGGCGATCGAGACATCGGCAGGCCCGGATCGGGGCCCGATGGTAGCCCCGCGGCCAGCTTATGGGCAAGGCCCGGCCATCCGGAGCATGCCAACGCCAAGAGTCGCCCCGCGGAGCGGGCCTCCCACAATCATCTGTAGGCCGGCTTCAGCCGCCATCCACATCATGGTAGGCAAGCGTAGCAGGCGTAGCAGGCGTAGGGGCGGCTTCAGCCGCCATACAACAACAGGATGATGCGATAATGCCGCGCCACGGGCCTCCGCGGCCGACCCGTCGGCTGATCTGCCCGATGGCCATCGCAACCCGTCCACGATCGATAACCCGGCCTATCGACAGGAGTGCAGCCCCATGTCCGAGCGCCTACGCAAGCTTTGGGGCATCCTGCTGGTCTTCGCGGCCATCGGCGTGGTGTCCTGGCAGGCGTTGCTGGTGTCGTGCTCATCGCCCGGCGAGATCGATGGCGCGGGCCCGGTTTCCGCCCCATCGGAAGGCGTCAGGCCATGAAACGTCTTCTGCTGTTGACGATCGTCATCCTGGTCGTCGCAACCCTGTTGATGCTGCTGTGGCGATGGCTGTCTCCTCGCCCGCCCCGGCTGAGACCCGCCGCGCGCCAGCCGTCCTCGACATCGGGGCTCCTTTTGCTGTGGCTGCCACTGCCGGTCGCGGCCGCCGCGGCCGTGTCATTGGCTCGCGGGCAGCTCACCCCGTTTCTCGGCGATGCGATCGGCTACGGGCTGTTCCTGGGCGGTGCGCTGCTGCTGCGACGCGGACTGGCTGCGAGCGATCGTCCCAGCGGGCAGCGCTGGCCGCTGAAGACGTTCGGCAGCGCCCTGATCGCGCTGGCCACCGGCATCACGGCCTGGCTTGGCGTGGGTCGCGACCCGGCCATCGCCAGCGCGTTCGCGCTGAGCGCGTTGCTCGGCTGCTATCTCACCTATGGCTTCGACGCGCTCGCTGGCGCACGCCTCGACAAGGGTCGTGGCCCCGGCGCCCATACACTCGACACCCTGGCCCGGGCCGCGCTCTCGGTGGCGGCCATCGAGCAGGCGAGCCGCGATATCCGTCAGCCCGAGCTCGACGCCCGGCTGCGGCGTATCGCGGAGCTCGCCCGCGAGATCCTGGAACGGCTCGAGGAGGACCCACGCGACCTGCGCCGCGCGCGCATGTTTCTCAATGTCTACCTCGACGGTGTGCAGCGCGTCGTCGAGGGCTACGCGAAGACCCATGCGCGGATCGACGGGCCGGAGCTCGATGAGCGCTTCCGCCGGGTGCTGGTCAGGGTCGAGGACGTGTTCCAGACACAAAGGCAGACCTTGCTGGAAAGCGACGTGGACGACCTCGATCTTCAGATCGAGGTGTTGACGACGCAGCTCAAACAGGAAGGCATCCTCTGAGCCACGCCGGCTCGGCCAGCGTCTCACTCGGCCAGCGCCGCAAGGAAGAGGCGGCGTCGATCCACCGATGAACGACACCCGCTCACGCGTTCAGGCGCGCGACCATCGAAGCGCTCCAAGCCATGCTCGGCCCGCACGCGAGCAACGAGGCAAATGCCTTCCGGGCATTTGATCAGCTCGCACTTCGCGAGTGCGCGACTCGCGAAGTGCCCCATTTTCAATCGCTTGCAGCGCTCGAAAATGCCGGACCATCCGTGGCCCGGACGGGAAACGCTTGACGTCAGCGTTTCCCTAAGGGGGAAATGCCCCAGATCCCCTCGGCATAGTCGCTCACGGAGCGGTCGCTGGAGAAACGGCCCATGTTGGCGACGTTCAGGACGGACATGCGCGCCCATCCGTGCTGGTCGCGGAAGGCCTCGGCGGCGGCGTCCTGGGCCTCCAGGTAATCGGCGAAGTCCGCCAGCACCAGGTACGGATCCCAGTCCAGCAGGTTGTCGATGAGGCCCGCGTAGCGCTGCGCATCACCGCCGCTGACCGCACCGGAGCGGACCAGATCGACGACACGGCGAATCTCGGCATCGGATTCGTAGTAGTCCCGCGGCCGGTAGCCCTGGGCACGCAGGGCCGTGACCTGCGCCTCGGTCTTGCCGAACACGAACAGGTTCTCGCTCCCGACCGCGTCGCGGATCTCGATATTAGCGCCGTCCATGGTGCCGATGGTCAATGCGCCGTTGAGCGCGAACTTCATGTTCCCGGTGCCGGAGGCCTCGGTGCCGGCGGTGGAGATCTGCTCGGAGAGGTCGCTGGCGGGGAAGATGCGTTCGGCCAGCGAGACGCCGTAGTTGGGAATGAATGCCAGCTTGAGCCATTGTCCCGTCGTGGGGTCGGCATCGATATAGCGGCCGATGTCGCAGGCCAGACGGATGATCTGTTTGGCGGCCCAGTAACCGGGTGCCGCCTTGCCCGCCAGCAGCACCGTGCGCGGGGTCCAGTCGCCGTTGGGGTCGTCTTTGATGCGCAGATACTGCGCCAGCACCCGCAGCAGGTTCAGCAGCTGACGCTTGTACTCATGGATGCGCTTGACCTGCACATCGAACAGGCTGTCCGGATCGATGGCCACATCCACGCGATCCTCGACATACTTGGCCAGCACCCGCGCGTTGAGCCGCTTGATGCCCGACCAGGTCTCGCGAAAGGCGCCGTCCTCGGCCAGCGGGATCAGCTTGGTGAGGGCATCCAGATCGGTGATCCAGCCCTCGCCGATCGACTCGGTGATCAGCCGCGCGAGCGCCGGATTGGCCTGCAGCAGCCAGCGCCGTTGGGTCACACCGTTGGTGATGTTGCGCAGCTTGCGCGGCCAAAGCTCATGAAAATCCCGAAACAGGTCGCGCTTGAGCAGCTCGGAGTGCAGCGCGGCGACGCCGTTGACCGAGTGACTCCCCACCAGCGCCAGGTTGGCCATGCGGATACGCTTGTCGCCATGCTCACCCTCCTCGAAGATCGACATGCGCGCGATGCGCGCGCCATCGCCGGGCCAGCGACCCGCGACCTCGTCGAGAAAGCGCCGGTTGATCTCGCCGATGATGTCGAAGTGGCGCGGCAGCAGCGAGCGAAACATCTCCGCGTCCCAGCGCTCGAGGGCCTCGGGCATCAGGGTGTGGTTGGTGTAGGCGAACACGCCGGTGCAGATATCCCAGGCGGGCCCCCAGCCCAGGCCGTGCTCGTCCATCAGCAGGCGCATCAGCTCCGGGATGGCCACCACCGGGTGGGTATCGTTCAGATGCACGGCCACCCGTTCAGGCAGCCGATCCAGTCCCTCCCCCTCGGCCAGGTGCCGGTTGAGGATGCGCGCCAGCGACGCGGCGACGAAGAAGTATTGCTGCTTGAGCCGCAGCAGCTTGCCGGCGGCGGTGGTATCACCGGGGTAGAGCACCTTGGAGATGGTCTCGTCGCGGGCCTTGTCCTCGACCGCGCGGATATAGTCGCCATCGTTGAAATAGGCCAGATTGAAGTCGTCGCCCGAGACCGCGTTCCACAGCACCAGCGGATTGGACACGGCATTGCGCCATCCCGGCACCAGCGTGATGTGGGGCACGGCCCAGACGGCATCATCGTGGATCCAGCGCACGAGCAGACGCCCCTGGGCGTCGGTCTGATAGTCGCTGAAGCCGCCAAAGCGCACCAGCACACGTTCATCCGGGCGCGGCGTCTCCCAGGGGTTGCCGCGGTAGAGCCAGTTGTCCGGGCGCTCGACCTGAGCGCCGTCGCGGATCTCCTGACAGAACATGCCGTACTCGTAGCGGATGCCGTAACCGACGGCCGGGTAGCCACGGGTCGCGAGCGAGTCCAGAAAGCAGGCCGCCAGACGGCCCAGACCGCCGTTGCCGAGCGCCGCGTCGTGTTCCTCTTCGTAGAGGTCTTCCAGCACCATGCCCAGGGCGCGCACGCCCTCCCGGGCCTCGTCTTCCAACTCCAGGTTGAGCACCGCGTTTTGCAACGTACGCCCGACCAGAAACTCCAACGACAAATAGCTCACCTGCTTGACCCGCCCATCCCGACAGCGCGCCTCGGTGCGCAGCCAGTCGTCCATCTGCCGGCGGCGGATCGCGGTGGACAGTGCCAAATAGCGCTCATAGGCGCTGGCCTGCCCCGGCTCGCGCCCCAACGCGAGGCGCAGCGCCAACAGGCACTCATCGGCCATCGACAGGGTGCCAGTGGCGCTCGCCTCGGCGGTGGTCTTGGTCTGCCCCGGGCCCTCGCGCACGGAATCCGGCCGAGGGCCCTGTGCGCGAACAGACCTTGAGCGATTCGGCTTGGTGCCAGCCGACGGCGTGCGGTGCTTGTCATTCATGCGAAAACCCCGTTGCCACTGGTGATAACCCCCACAGCGTAGCGCGATTCTTCGGTATGTCTCGCCGCTTCGCGCACAACCGAAGAAAAACCCGTGGCTGACCAGGCTCCAGACGCGACAATGGACTTTCGTCGGAATTCCGCCGGGCGCGCCAACGCTGCTTCCGGCACGTAACCGAATGTCCGGGCGTGCCCGGGCCAGGTACAATATCGACTCGCGCCAATGGCGGGCTTCCGGCCACCGGCGAACAGGGCTCTGCCCGCGGTTGTGCCGGAGACAGGGACGCCTGGCGGTTGCCAGGGCGCCGGCAATCGCCAGCGCAAGCCGGCCAGGGCCCAGCCTGATACACGAGCGCGGCAGCCATATGATCGACATCCGAGTCCAACAGACCCCATTCGACCCGGCCGCCGAGCAGGACGACCTGCGTCGCGGCAATCCGGGCATCGGGGCACTGGTCGCCTTCGTCGGCCTCATGCGCGACGTCAACGACGGCGAGCAGGTCGAGGCGATGACGCTGGAGCACTATCCGGGTATGACCGAGAAGGCCCTGGCGGCGATCGCGCACGAGGCCACGACGCGCTGGGCCTTGGAGGACATCCGCGTGATCCATCGCGTCGGACGCCTGTTGCCAGAAGAGCCAATCGTGCTGGTGGCCGTCACCAGCCGCCACCGCGGCGATGCATTCCGCGGCTGTGAATTTCTGATCGACTTCCTGAAGACCCGCGCGCCATTGTGGAAAAAGGAGGTCACAGCCGATGGCGAACGCTGGGTCGAGGCCCGGCGCGGCGACGATGAGGCGGCCGGGCGCTGGACTGAGCCGCGGGACTGATCCCGATTCCGGTGCCAGCGCCGCCCTGGCCTGTCGCCGGTCGGTAGCCGGCCGGTAGCCGGCATGTGAAACAGACCTGAATGATCGCCGGGCTCGCCCTTTGCGTTGGACCGGAACGATGGCCCAAACCGAATCAGTCCGGCTCGCCCCGCGCCGGCAGCATGCCCTCGCGCATGACGAAGGCAACGATCTCATCCACGCCCTGGCCGATGCGCAGGTTGGTGAACACGAACGGACGCGGTCCACGCATGCGCTCGGCGTCCCGCGCCATGACCTCCAGGGAGGCACCGACGTGGGGTGCCAGATCGACCTTGTTGATCACGAGCAGGTCCGAGCGGGTGATGCCGGGCCCACCCTTGCGCGGGATCTTCTCGCCCTCGGCCACATCGATGACGTAGAGGGTGAGGTCGGCCAACTCCGGGCTGAAGGTGGCGGCCAGGTTGTCGCCGCCGCTCTCGATGAAGATCAGGTCGAGGCGCGGGAACTGTTGCTGCAGGTCGGCCACCGCGGCCAGGTTCATCGATGCGTCCTCGCGGATGGCTGTATGCGGACAACCGCCCGTCTCGACACCGACGATGCGCTCGGCCGACAGCGCCTCGCTTCGGATCAGAAACTCGGCATCCTCGCGCGTGTAGATGTCGTTGGTGACCACAGCGATCTCGTAGTCGTCGCGCAGGCGCTTGCACAGGACATCGAGCAGCGCGGTCTTGCCGGAGCCGACGGGGCCACCGACACCGACGCGCAATGGGGAAGAATCGGGCATGCTGGTCTCGCTCGCAGGGTTCGTTGGGGTGGGCCTAGTTCGCGGGTCTTCGCATCGACGCCCGCTCAGGAACGGAAAAGCCGGGTGTATTGGGTCTCGTGGGCGCTGCTGGCAATGGCCAGCGCCGGGCTCGTGGCACCGATGTCGTCGTCGCGCAGCCCCAGCGCGAGATCCACCGCGGCCGGGATGCCCTGCAGCCGCCGCGCCAGGATACGCTGGCCCTCGCTCTGGCCCAACGGCACGAGCTTGATCGCCGCCAGCGTCAGGTTCTCCAACCAGCCCCAGGCGTAGCCGAGGAGCGCGGCGCGCGGCGCGATCTGCCAGGCGGCGGCCGCGAAGGCAAAACCCGCGAGCTGGCTGCGGGTCAGGATGGCCCGCCAGTCCGCCACCGACGCCGCGCCCCACTGTGCCGCGCCAACGGCCGGGTGGGCCGCGGCCGCGCCCGCATCGGCGAGCACACCGAGCGCCGCGAGCAGGTCCGCCAGCGCACGTCCGCGGCTGCCCTCCTCGGCGCGCAGCTCGGCCGTCTCACGCAGCGCCAGCAGCTGATCCGTCCATGCCGCCATCGCGGCCAGATCCCATGCCCCGGCCGCCGCGTGCAGGCGCACGAGGATGGGCAGATCGGCGTAGGCCATGGCCTGTCGGAGCTGGTCTTCGAGCCAGTCGTCGACGTCGGCAGCGTTGCCGAGCCAGCCCGCCTCGACCGCCCATTCGATGCCCTGCGAGTAGGCAAAGGCGCCCACCGGCAGCGACGGGCTGACCAGGTGCAACAGGCGCAGCAGCGGCAGCGCCGCGCTAGTGTCCGTGTCCATGGCCGCCGTGCCCGCCGGCGACCTGTCCGCCGTAGGCGCCGGGCTCCGGCTCGAACGGCGCGTCCGCGACCGTCACGACGAGGCCCAGGCCAGCGACCATGGCGTCGAGTACATGGTCGTGCAGCCAGGACAGGCGCCCGGGCTCGATCTGCAACGCAACGTGGCGGTTTCCAAGGTGATAACAGGCGCGCGCCAGCAGCAGCGGGTCGGCGCTCACCGCACGCGAGATGCGCTCGGGCGCCGCGCGCACCCGCACCAGCAGTCCATCGTCCCCGCCGAGCAGGTCACCGTGCTTCAGGGTCTCGCCACGTTCGAGGAAGATGCCGACCTCGCGGCCGTCGTCGAGAACCGCCCGCAGGCGGCTTCGTGCGCGCTGGTCGAGGGTCAGCGAGACCGTGGCGGCGGCGAGGCGCTGGTCGTTGGTCGTGCGTGTCAACTGCAGCATGGGAACGAAGGATCAGGCGCCGCGTGGTAGGCGCTGGCGGATGGCAGCGACGAAGCTCAACAGGTCATCCAGACGATTTTCGGCGACATCGCGTACGACATCCGGATCGACGGACTGATATCCGTGTACCAAGATGTTCCGGAACCCGACCATCGCGCTTAGCGTCGGCAACAACGTCTGCGGCAGCCAACCATAGCGCCCGAGCAGCTCGAACAGCTGGCGGTCGTTTTCAGGCTCGCCGAGCCGATCATCGGACACGATGTGCGAGGCCACATCGAGTGCCGCCTGGATGGCGAGCTGCAGCGTGTGCGAGACGAAGCGCTCTTCGCGGACGTCCCGAGCAATCAGCTCAGGGCGCGCGAGACTGCGCAGCTCTGCGACACAGGTCTCGATGAAAACGAGCCGCTTTGCCAGCAGGTCCGGATCGGTCATGGCGAAAGTCCCTCGCGCGGGCGTCGGTAGCGACGCAGAGAGGGCAAAAGATCAAAGTACGCGTTGCGAGACTGGACCTCGAAACGGATGCGCGCGGACGGGTCGCGGTCGAGCAAGAGCTGGCCATCGCGCAGGATGCGATGGACGAGATCCACGGGGGCGCGATTGAGCACCACGAGATCGACCGGCCGACCGGCAGCCGCGGTGAGCCGGTCGGCCAGATCCCGGTGCAATCCGGCCAGCGTGCGCGGGGGGTCCGGGGCAAAGAGCACCGCGACATCAATGTCGCTCGCGGCGCCCGCCTCACCGCGCGCGGCACTCCCAAACAGGTAGGCACAGCGCAGGTCTGCCCCGGCGGCGGCGAGGACAGTCCGCAATTGGTCCATCAAAGATGGGGCAGCTGCCACGGCGTCGCGCCCTGCCGCCCCACCTCCGCGCGCGGTCCGGCCCATCAGAACAGAAAGTAACGTTGCGCCATTGGCAACACGCTGGCCGGCTCGCAGGTCAGCAGCTCGCCGTCGGCGCGCACCTGATAGGTCTGCGGGTCGACCTCGATGGTCGGTTGCCAGAAGTTGTGGATCATATCCACCTTGCGCACCTGGCGAACGTCGTGAACGGTGCCGATCAGGCGCTTGAGGTCGAGGCGCTGCGGCTCCCCGGCCTGCCAGGCCCAGTTGGACATGAAGGTCATGCAGGTGGAGCCGATAGCACGGCCAAGGGCGCCGAACATGAGGCGGTAGTGCACTGGCTGCGGGGTCGGGATGGATGCGTTCGGATCACCCATCGGGGCCGCGGCGATCATGCCCCCTTTGATGATCAGGCTCGGTTTGGTCCCGAAAAAGGCCGGCTTCCACAACACCAGATCGGCCAGCTTGCCGACCTCGATCGAGCCGACCTCATGGGCGATGCCGTGGGTGATGGCCGGATTGATCGTGTACTTGGCGATATAGCGCTTGGCCCGGTAATTGTCGTTGTCGCGACGATCGACCTCCCCCGCCCAGGCCGGCGCGGACAGGTGCCCACGCTGCACCTTCATCTTGTGTGCCGTCTGCCAGGTGCGCGTGATGACCTCGCCGGCACGCCCCATGGCCTGGGAGTCGGACGCGATCATGCTGAAGGCACCCAGATCATGCAGGATGTCCTCCGCGGCGATGGTCTCGCGGCGGATGCGCGACTCGGCGAAGGCGACATCCTCGGGGATCGACGGCGACAGATGATGGCAGACCATCAACATGTCCAGATGCTCGTCGACGGTATTGACCGTGTAGGGCCGGGTCGGGTTGGTCGAGGACGGAAGCACGTTGCTCAGCCCCGCCGCCTTGATGATATCCGGCGCATGGCCACCACCGGCGCCCTCGGTATGGTAGGTATGGATGCAGCGGCCCTTGAACGCGGCCAGCGTGTCCTCGACGAACCCCGACTCATTGAGGGTGTCCGTATGGATCGCGACCTGCACATCCATCTTCTCGGCGATACCCAGGGCGCAGTCGATACCCGCCGGGGTGGTGCCCCAGTCCTCGTGCAGCTTCAGCCCCATGGCGCCCGCGCGCACCTGCTCCTCGAGGGCGTTGGGCAGGCTGCCATTGCCCTTGCCGAGGAATCCCAGGTTCATCGGCAGCCCCTCGGCGGCCTGCAGCATGCGGCGGATGTTCCAGGGGCCCGGCGTGCAGGTGGTCGCGTTGGTCCCGGTGGCCGGGCCGGTGCCGCCGCCGAGCATCGTCGTGATGCCGGACATCAGCGCATCGTCGATCTGCTGCGGGCAGATGAAGTGGACGTGGGCGTCGATGCCGCCCGCGGTCAGAATCTGCCCCTCCCCGGAGACCGCCTCGGTGCCGGGACCGATCAGGATGTCGACCCCATTCTGGGTGTCGGGGTTGCCGGCCTTGCCGATTGCCGCGATGCGCCCGTCCTTGATCCCGACGTCGGCCTTCACGACCCCCCAGAAGTCCAGGATGAGGGCGTTGGTGATGACCAGGTCCACGACCTCGTCGGACTGGCGCTGGCACTGGCCCATGCCGTCGCGGATGACCTTGCCGCCGCCAAACTTGACCTCGTCACCGTAGTGGGTCAGATCCTCCTCCACCTCCAGCACCAGCTCGGAGTCGCCAAGCCGCACCTTGTCCCCGGTGGTCGGCCCGTACATCGATGCATAGGCCTGCCGGCTGATCCGGCTCATGGATTGTCACCCGACGTGCCGGGGGCGGGCAGGTCCAGCGGCCCCATGATGCGGCCGTTGAAGCCGTAGACCTCGCGTGTGCCGCCATAGGGCACCAGGTGGACGGTGCGCGACTGCCCGGGCTCGAAGCGGACCGCGGTGCCGGCGGGGATATCCAGCCGATGTCCGCGGGTGGGCTCGCGCTCGAAGCGCAAAGCCGCGTTGGTCTCGTAGAAGTGGTAGTGCGAGCCGACCTGAATCGGCCGGTCGCCGGTGTTGGCGACCTCGATCGTCAGCACGGGGCGACCGGCGTTGAGCTCGATGTCGCCGGGAGCGGTGATGATTTCGCCTGGGATCATGGGTGGGCTCCTCGGTTCTCGTGTCTCGGAATTGGGGGCGCCTGCCATCGACGGGCGGACCCGAACACGGCCTCGCGCCGACAGATCAAACGATGGGATCGTGGATGGTGACCAGCTTGGTGCCGTCGGGAAAGGTCGCCTCGACCTGGATCTCGTCGATCATCTCGGCAATCCCGTCCATGACGTCATCGCGCGTCAGGATGCCGCGTCCATGGTCCATCAGCTCGGCCACGCTGCGCCCATCGCGTGCGCCCTCGAGGATGGCGCAACTGATATAGGCGACCGCCTCGGGGTAGTTCAGCTTCAAACCCCTGGCCCTGCGCCGCTCGGCCAGCAGACCCGCGGTAAACAGCAGGAGTTTGTCTTTCTCTCTGGGGGTGAGCTCCATGATCGGTTCCTCATCGAGCGTCTGGTTGACGGGATCGTCTTGGATGCGGCCACGGCGCCCGCCTGTGGAGCCGTTGCGCTCGGGCTTGCAAGCGAGGCCAATCGGGGATCGAGCGAGCGCGCTCGCGCGCAGTTTACGCCAGGGCGCGGCGCGGATACAGGGGCGCCGAGCGCAATTGCGCCCACGGCAAACCGCTTGCCCCACGGCCGCGGCAGTCCCCCGGGGCGCCACCCCGATGCCCGCGCAAAGAACGAGGAAACGCTGATCCAAGGCGTTCCCCACCCAGGCCATCGGCGGCCCGACATTCTCCAGCGTCGCAAGCGCCTGAGAATGGAGCACCTGGTGGGGCGCGACTCGCCAGATGCGGGCGCTCAGGTCGCCCAGATGCGCGGTGCGACGGCATCGCGGCCGAGCAGCCGCGGTCTCAGGCCGGTCCACAGGCGCCGAAACGCCGTGGTGACCGGCTCAACCCGCGTCGCCAGCGCCCGTGCGACAAGCAGATCGTCGATCAGCGTCATTGCGCACGGAAAACCAGGATCGTCCGCCAGGACGCCGCGCGCGGCCTCCAGATCCGCCCGGACGGCACCGCTGGCCACCAGGGTCGCGCTGATCGGGAATCCGCGCAGGCTGGTGGGGCCGTCGGTGCCCTTGCCGTCGGCGATTCGCAGGCGCTCCGAGAGCAGCGGCCGGCCATCGCGCTCGATGACCAGTCGCTGGTCGAGGGTGCCGGTCGTGAAACACTCACCGATCACCGGCCGCCCCAGGCTGAGGACCTCCCAGCCGATGAAGCGTGCGTTGCCCTCGAGCACCACGCGCGTGCGCTGACCCAGGCGCGCGCCGGGAAACAGGATGCCCTCCTGCGGCACCCATTCCAACACGCCACCCGCGGCGACCCGCAAGCGCTGGACCTGTTCGGCCAGGGCACCCGCGCTGCGGTAGTACTTGGCGGCGCCCGGCGTCGTCAGCAGCGCATGTGCCCCCGCGGCCACGTTGAGATCGATCTCCAGACGGTCACCACCCACCACGCCGCCAGGCGGATGCAACGCGTAGACGTGGCAGGGCCCGCCCTCCGGATAGAATGCGCGCTGAACCGTCAACGGCCCCTGTCGCTGGCTGGTAGCCAGGACCGTGCGCGCCGCACGCGGCGCGAAACCAAGCACGAGCCGCGCGCGCCAGCCGGTTTCCGCGGCCGGCACGCCCGGATCAGTCGCCAAGCCGACGCCCCCGCGGTCCAATCGAGGCGACGCGGCCTAATCCATACTCGCGCAGTGGTAGATTCGGGGTACGGCGGGCCCAACGTGGAGGATTGGAATTCACTCACTCCCTCTCTGGAAAAAATACGAGGTCTTCAGATGTCTGTCAGTGTACCGCTCGATGGCGAAGGTTTTTTGGTCAACCGCGACGACTGGACCGAGGAGTTGGCCGCCGAGTTGGCCAAAAGCGACGACTTCGACATGAACGACCAGGTCATGGGCTTCATCCGTGAGGCCCGCGCGATGTACGACAACGACGGCGTGGTACCGCCGATCCGTACCTTCGCAAAAAAACAGGGTGTCTCCACCAAGGACCTTTACAATATCTTCAAGAAGGGTCCGATGAAGCTGATCTGCAAATGGGGCGGGCTGCCCAAGCCAACCGGCTGCGTCTGAACCCGGGCATCGGACGTCGATCCCGCGTCAGGCTCGGGTAGCGGGCCGCGCGCGGGCAATATCGCGATCAACCATGATCGCGGTCAGTGATTCGGCGACCCAGGCTGTACACGAGCAACGACCTGACGCGCGGGCTGGGTTAAAGTAGGGCTGTCGCCAACCGACCAGCCGGACACCGGCGTGTCCAGGCTGCCGGTCACCTGCGAGGCGCCCGCTATCCGAACCGCCGACCGCTCACCCAGATCTGCCGCGCATCGAGGCTCGCCAGGCCGAAACGCCACGGCGTCCGTCCTCGCGCTGACCATCGGATCGGTAACGACCTTGGCGCAGGCCGATGCCGGTACCGGGCGCGAGGCGATGTTGTTCGCGGGCGCGGCCCTTGGGCTGGGGCTCGCTGCCTTGGTGGTCGCGCTCGGATTTGCCAACCGGCGGCTGAGCCGCGAGCTCGAGCAGTACCGACGCGGCGCGAAGACAGCCGCCCCCCCCGCCGAGAATGATCCGGATACTGCCCAGATGCAGGCCGGCACCAGTTCGCGCGAGCAGGATCCGCCGTCCGACGGGCCGCCGTCCGACAACGGGTCGGAGCGCGTCGAGACGCGGCAGGGACAAGAGGCCGCCATGCAGGCGCTGCGCCGCGCGCGCGACCTGGCCGAGGAGGCCAACCATGCCAAGTCGGACTTCCTGGCCAACATGAGCCACGAGATCCGCACCCCGATGAACGCCATCATCGTGATGGCGCATATGGCCCTGCAGACGGAACTCACGCCGCAGCAGCGCAACTACATCGACAAGGCCCATCGTTCCGCCGAGTATCTGCTCGGCATCCTCAATGACATCCTCGATTTTTCCAAAATCGAGGCCGGCAAGATGGAGATGGAATCCACTGCCTTTCACCTCGACGACGTGCTGGAAAATCTCGCCAATGTCGTCGGGCTCAAGGCGGAAGAAAAGGGCTTGGAGCTGCTGTTCAACACCGACCCCCGCATCCCGAAGACGCTGATTGGCGATCCGCTCCGGCTCGGCCAGGTGCTGATCAACCTTGGCCACAATGCCGTCAAATTCACCGAACGCGGCGAGATCGTCGTCCGGAGCTATCTGGCCGAGATCGAAGGGGACCGGATTCGGCTCCATTTCTCGGTCTCCGATACGGGCATCGGCCTGTCGCCACAAGAGCAGGAACGGCTGTTTCAACCCTTTTCACAGGCCGACAGCTCCACCACGCGCCGGTTCGGTGGCACCGGCCTCGGACTGGCCATCTCCAAACGGCTCACCGAGATGATGGGCGGCGAGATCTGGGTCGAGAGCGAGTCGGGCGTCGGCAGCATCTTCCATTTCACGACCTGCCTCAGACAGCAGGCGGGCCTCGACGCGAAGGTCCCCGGGCA
This sequence comes from Chromatiaceae bacterium, assembly GCA_040775095.1. Taxonomy (GTDB): domain Bacteria; phylum Pseudomonadota; class Gammaproteobacteria; order Chromatiales; family Chromatiaceae; genus JAXGTD01. The sequence goes on from JAXGTD010000011.1 coordinate 42,594, forward strand.
GCGCCGGCCGCCGCTGGATCTGCGCGTGATGATCGTCGACGACAACGACAGTGCCCGCGGAATCCTCGCGATGATGGCCCAATCCCTTGGCATGCGGGTTGGCTCCGCGGCCGATGGACAGCAGGCAATGCAGGACCTGGTTGCCGCGCAGCGCGCCGGCAGGCCCTACCAACTGGTTTTGATGGACTGGCGAATGCCCGGCATGGACGGCATGGCCACCGCACGCGCCATCGCCGCCAGTAGCGAGCTGCCGCACAAGCCCCGGGTGATCATGGTCACGGCCCACGGACGCACCGAGATCGACGAGGCCGATACCGATAACGCGGTCGACGGCTGTCTGACCAAACCGGTCACCCCCTCGAGCCTGTTCGATGCGGCGGTTCAGCAGGTACCGGATCGGGGTGGCCGGCTTCTGGGCCCGGCGCGGCAGGTCCGGCGTGACCTGCGCGAGGCGGCCAAGGTCAAGGGCGCACGCGTGCTGCTGGTCGAGGACCACCTGATCAACCAGGAGGTGGCCCGCGAGCTGCTGACCAGCGTGGGGATCGAGGTGGACGTGGTCGAGAACGGCCGTAAGGCAGTGGATGCGGTGCGCGCTCACCGCTACGACGCGGTCCTGATGGACGTGCAGATGCCCGAGATGGATGGCTATGAGGCCACACGGGCGATCCGCCGTGATCCGACGCTGCGACAGCTACCCATCATTGCGATGACAGCCAATGCCTCGCCGTCGGACCGCGAGCAGGCATTGGCCAAGGGCATGAACGATCATTTGTCCAAGCCGATCAACGTACGCGCGCTGTTTGCCAGCCTCAGCCACTGGATCGACAACCTGCCCAGCCCCCCGGAGCCCGACGAACCGAGCAAGCCGGTGAGCCATGACGCCCTGCCGAAGACCGTCGGTCTCGACACCGACGCGGGACTCGGCGTGTGTCGCGGCAACGCGTCCCTATACCGGACACTCCTGCGGCATTTCGCCGACGAGTACCGACACTTCGCGGGCGAGCTCGCCAGGCTTCGCCAGTCCGACGACCCGAAGGCGCCGATGATCAAGGCCCACAGTCTCAAGGGCGTCGCCGCCAGCCTCGGTGCGCACGAGATCGCACGCAACGCCGGTGAGTTGGAGCGCGCCTACGCTGATCCTGCCCTTGCGCCAGGCATGGAGCCCATCGTCGAGTCCCTCGACGAGCAACTCCGAGCGGTGATCGAAGCCATCGACGCAATGCCGGACCCGCACGTGACCGTGGCATCGGGCGATACGCCCCTGACGGCGCCGAACCTGCCCGCCGCGAGGCTGTCGCGAATTCAAGACCTCGCCGAGCGACTGCGGCGACTGCTGGCAGAGTCCGACGCCGATGCCTTGGCGACATCGCGCGCACTGGCCGAGGCAATCGGACGCGAGAGCTCGCTGACGGCCCGCATGCAACGGATCGAGACAGCGGTCGAGCTGTTCGACTTCAGCGCCGCCACCACTGCCCTGGACGCCCTGAGCGAGGCGCTGCGCGCCATCGATCCGGCGCCCCCCGAGGAGGCGTAACTCAGCCCGGCGACAGGGCCAAACGACCCCGAGGGGCCTGCTCCGGCGCGATGACCTGACCCTCGGACCCGTAACAGAGCCCGCCCTTCAACGCGATCAGATCTCCCTCGCCGAGCGGCTGCCAAAGCTCTTCCGTCAAGGGGATACTCGCGATCAACGCCACATCCTGACGCACCGAGGCCAGGCTCACGCCCGCGTCACACAGCTCGGGCGCGGACTGCCAGCAGCAGCGCTGCAGCAGATACATGCCCGGCGGGCGGATTCCACCGTCGAGCTGTGTGCGACGGTCGGCGTAGGCGAACAACGCGTCGGCATCGGCATAGATGAAATTCGCCGGCCCAAGCGCGCGCAGCTCGCGCCCATAGTCCGCGATCACGGCCAGGCGCCTGGACAGCGGCGGCGGGGCATTGTCGGCCTCCTCCCACAACGGGGCCAGACGCTCGAGCAGCTCGCAGAAGGCCACCTCGGAATCGGAGTCGCCGATGGGATGAAACCGCGACAAACCATGCGCCGTGCGCTCGAGCAGCGACGGAAAATCACCATTGTGCGCAAACACATGGCGGCGCCCGGCCAATTCGCGCGCGAATGGTTGGGTGTTGCGCAAGGCCCTAGCCCCGAAGGTCGCCAGCCGGATGTGCGAGATCGCCATACAGGTGCGCGCCCCCTGCCGCTCCATGAACTGCATGAGCGGACTCTCGCTGGCCGGACGCGGCTCACGCAGGACCAGGCAGTCCGGACCCTCGTAGAAGGCCAGCCCCCAACCGTCCTTGTGCGGCCCCTCCGCCCCGCCGCGTCGCGCCAACCGTTCCAGCGAGAAGCTGATCGTGGCTGGCACCCGGCTGGACATCGCAAACAGCTCGCACATGACTAAAGGGCTCGGATCTGGCGCGGAATTTCGATTCTCGTCCATCCTCGCCCGGGTGACAAATCCGCCGGCTGACAGCGGTTCGTTTTTGCGACCATAATCCACTCCTCGACCCCGTTGCCGGAGCAACCTCCCATGCGCAGACCGCGACTACCAAAGCTGGTGCCGATGCTGCCCATGCTTGCCCTCTGGGCGGGCGCCGCGTCGGCCTCGACCTACGGCTTTCTCGACCAGGGCGCAATGCGGTACTTCTCGGCGGAGGACACGCGGCTGATGTCAGGCACCCTTAACGCGGTGCTGACCGACCCGGCCGACCGACAGCCGCACGAATGGCGCAACGACGAGACCGGCAGTCGCGGCAGCGTCATCGCCACCGCCACGTTTACCACCGATGGCCTCACCTGCCGCCGCATCACGATCCAGAACCACGCCCGCGGCATCGACGGGCGCTCGATCGCCGATATGTGCGACGTCGGCGGGGTCTGGAAGGTGCTGCGCATGCCCAACTGAGCCGCATGCCCTCGGAGCCCAAGCCGATGTCGACGGCGCGAGAGACCCCGCGGTGTGCACCCCGGGCACCGCCCAACCGCCGTTTCTTAGGATGATCGACCTGCTCCACCAGGCGCCGATCCTGTTCGCGCTGGCCTTGACGGCCGGGGTGGTGGATGCGATCGCCGGCGGCGGCGGTCTGCTTACGGTGCCGGGGCTGCTGTGGGTCGGGCTCAGCCCAGTGGAGGCGTTGGCGACCAACAAGGCCCAGGGGGTGTTCGGTACCCTCGCCGCGACGGCCGGATTTATCCGCCAGGGCGCGATCGATCCGCGTCGGGTGGGGTTGGTCGTCCTGTGCACCTTCCTCGGCGCCGCGGCTGGTGCGATGCTCGTGCAACATCTGGCGCCCGATCTGCTCTCCCGGCTCGTACCGCTGCTGCTGATCGGCTTCGCGCTGTATTTTCTGTTCTCGCCCCGGGTATCGGATCTCGACTCGCACCGGCGCATCAGCGAACCGGGCTTCGCGTTGCTCATCGGCATCGGCGTCGGCTTCTATGATGGCTTCTTCGGCCCCGGCACCGGGACCTTCTTCGCCATCGGCTACGTCGCGCTGCTGGGGTACAACCTCCGACGCGCGACCGCCCACGCGAAACTGCTGAACTTCACCAGCAATCTCGCCGCGTTCCTGCTCTTCGTTGCCGGCGGACACATCCTCTGGCCGATCGCGCTGGTCATGGCCGCGGGCCAGCTCGCCGGCGGCTGGATCGGCGCCCACCTGGTCATCCGCCACGGCGCCCGGCTGATCCGCCCCGTGCTCGTCATCGCGTCACTGGCCGTATCCGGCCGATTGCTGATTGGGCAGTTTGGCTAGACATCAATCCGACGATGGCTCACGCCGCACCTGCGCCGATGTACCGGGGACTGGTGGTGGGTACTTCGGAGCGTCGCGGCGCGCTATCCGGTGACAGGGTTCACGCGCTTGACCTATGCTGCCGCAAAGCGACACAGAGTCCCCAGACAAGACAGATCGGCGAGGCAACATTGACCAACCCCCTTACTCCAAAGTGCCCAGAGGCACATTCCGCAACCCTGTCGGTGATTTTGCCCGCGAAGAACGAGGCCGAAACGCTCCAGAGGCTGCTGCCTTGACTCCGAGCCGCACTGCCGCGGGCCGAGCTGATCCTTCTCGACGACGGCTCCACCGACCAGACGCAAGAGGTCGCCCATGCGCATGGTGCCCGCGTCATCTCGCACCCCTACAGCATCGGCAACGGCGCCGCCGTCAAGGCCGGAGCGCGCGCCGCGAGCGGAGACATTTTGATCTTCATCGATGCCGACGGACAACACGATCCGGCAGACATCCCGCGCCTGATCAGCAAGCTCGACGAGGGTTACGACATGGTGGTCGGCGCACGCGGCATCGGCTCGCAAGCCAGCATCGGTCGCTCGCTGGCCAACGGTTTCTATAACCGGTTCGCCACCCTCATCACTGGCCACAGGATCCTGGACCTGACATCAGGCTTCCGTGCGGTCCGAGCCGGGCGTTTCAAGCGCTTTCTCTACCTCTTGCCGAACGGCTTCTCCTACCCAACGACGATCACGATGGCCTTCTTCCGCTCAGGCTACCCGGTCGGCTACGTCCCCATACACGCCGCCCAACGCATCGGGGTCAGCCATCTCCGCCCCATTCGCGACGGCGTGCGTTTCCTGCTGATCATGTTCAAGGTTGCCACGCTCTATTCCCCGCTCAAGCTCTTCTTTCCGGTCAGCGCCGCCTTTTTCACAACCGGCCTGGGCTATTATCTCTATACCTTCCTAACACATGCCCGTTTCACCAACATGAGCGCACTGCTACTCACGGCAGCGATCATCGTATTCATGATGGGCCTGATCTCGGAGCAGATCACGGCGTTGAATTATCGCGATGGGGATCGCTGAGCGAGGACCGACCGAACAGCCCGACATGCAAACCCCTATCGCCGCCGGCATATTCGAGAGCGACTGCCTTGCATCGCAGAATGGCACGGGCGCGCCGGGTCCGCTGCCCAGGCCAATACCCTCGCGCGTGGCGCGGTGGGCGAGATGAGGATCAGGTTAGGATGAACGCTGAACGTCGCGCTCCTGCACGCGGGGCATATTGCCGAGAAGATCGACGCCGCCCTGGTCATGACAACACCCAAAGCTAAACCGCGCCTGCTGGTGCTGACCTCGACCTTTCCCCGGTGGCGCGGCGATGTCGAGCCGCCATTCGTCTTCGAGCTGAGCCGGCGCCTGACTGATGCCTTCGACGTCACCGTGCTGACGCCGCGCAGTCCGGGCAGTCTAGAGCACGAGGCCCTGGACGGCCTGCACATCATTCGCTTCCCCTACTTCGTCCAGCACCTGGAAAACCTCGCCAGCCACGGCGGCGGCATTCTCAACCGGCTGCGTGCGAATCCGTTCAACTACTTGCTTGTGCCGCCCTTCCTGATCGGGCAACTGTGGGCACTGATCCGGCTCCTGCGCCGCGAGAACTGGGATCTCATCCACGCCCACTGGCTGATCCCGCAGGGGCTTGTCGTGCTCTTGGCCCGCTGGATCGCCGGGCGGCCGGTGCCGCTCGTCTGCACCTCGCATGGCGGCGATCTCTTCGCCCTGCGCGCCGCCCCGCTGCGCGCCCTGAAACGGGCGGTCATGCGTGCGAGCGAGCGCGTCAGCGTGGTCAGCGCAGCCATGCGCGCCGAGGTGCTCGCGCTGGGGATCGTCTCGGACAAGGTCGAGATCATCCCGATGGGCGTGGATCTACGCGAGCGCTTCACCCCGGATCCGCGCATTCCCCGCGAGACCGATGAGTTGCTGTTTGTCGGGCGGTTGGTCGAGAAGAAAGGGGTGGACTCACTGTTGAAGACCCTCCCGCGAGTCTTGCAAGCCTATCCCAGCACTCATCTAACGATCGCTGGCGATGGCCCACTGGAGGCCGAACTGGTTCACCTTGCCTGTTCGCTAGGTATCCGCGACCACGTCGATTTCCGCGGGATGGTCGCACAAGCCGACCTGCCCGACCTCTACTGCCGAGCAACCCTGCTCGTCGCGCCCTTCCGGGTAGCGGGCAACGGAGATCAGGAGGGGTTTCCGCTGGTCCCGTTAGAAGCAATCGGCTGCGGCTGCCCGCTCGTGTGCGGCGAAATCGTCGCTTTTGGAGATATTATCCGACACGATCAGGAGGCCGTTCTGATTCCACCCTCCGATCATGACGCCCTCGCGACGGCGATCATCGAACTGCTCGGCGACCCAGCCCAACGCGACAGACTCGCCTCCAACGCGCGTGCGCGCTGCGAAGAGTCGTTTGACTGGGGCTCGATTGCGGTCCGCTATGCGCGGTTGCTGAGCGATGCCTTGCTCAGGAGTCCCGCGACGGGAACCAAACCTGCCGCATGAGCATTGGACGTCCGCTGACTTGCGGCTTCACCGACTCAGCGATCGCGCTTCACTGCAACCGCCACCAAACCGTCGCCCCAGTCAAATCGATAGAAGACTCGCTGTAATGGGAAAAACGGCTGATACGCGATGTCGCCGACCAACGCGAGCGCTCGAGCAGCCTCCCTCGGCTGGCTATAGCTACTCTGAAGACTAAGCTGCTCGCGGCTCTTCGTCTCAAGATCGGGCGTTTTCTCAAACAAACGGTTCGACAGCCGTCGACTCAACTCTGTCAAAGGGAATCCATAGTTCACAATGCGCTGGACCCGATAGCCAGCCCGGTTGAGCAAATCGCGCAAGTCTGCTCGTTCATAGCGTCTGACATGCCCCACGCGCGCATCCGAAGGCCCAAATTTGCGCTGATGCGCCGGGACCGACACCATCAGCACTCCACCCTGACGGAGTTGTTTACTCCAATTCGCCAAGGCTTGATCGTCGTCAGCAATGTGCTCCAGAACCTCGAATGCCAGTAGATAATCGAACAGCGTATCCGCATCCCCATCCACTCCGAGCCTATCGACGACCTCAATACGATCACCGTATGAACTAAGATTGTGGCGCAAACGCATTCGGCTGTTCGGATCCAAATCGTAGCAACATCCCGAATAGCCGCGATCAAGAAAAAGCTGCGTCATCAGACCAATCCCAGCACCGACCTCCAAGAATCTGCCCGATTTCCAATCACTGCTCAGATCAAGCACACAGCTCTGACGCAGGGCGAGCTTGGGCGATCGACGTGCCATGTCCTTTATTTCTCTCTTAGAGTCAAGACGTCACCGCTCGATCGTGCGATCCTTCGTCAACATCGCGCAGCGTGCTATGGATCAAAGACTACAGCGGCTAACGACCGCTCCAGCAGGCCGGCCTGATCACGCCAACTTGGGATCGGCACGTCTGGCACCTTTGGATCGGACAATTGGGCGCCCACCCGTCGATCAAGATCGCCTTCGTCTCCGAGCGCATACAGACACTCGGGATAGGCGGCCAATGTGCGCTCCAGCGCACCGACGCGCGTCGTCAACAGCGGCGTACCGCATGCCAGAATCTCATAGGCCTTCTGGGGAAAGGCATAGCGTCCAAACGGGGTATCGATCATGGGCACCAGCGCCAAATCGAGGGCGCTGAAGAAGACCGGCATCGCATCATGCGCAATCCGACCCAGCCAATGAATCCTTGGGTGTCGCGGTGGTGGATAACGCCGGTCGACATCGCCGGCAAGGGCAAGATGGAGCGACGGATCTTCGGCACTCAATCGCAGAAACGACGCATACACGCGATCAATCCCCCGGTTACGGCTCAGGCTCCCCGACACCCCGATCAACCGCGCCGTCGGCGGCAAGCCGAGGCGTTCACGCGCGACCACACGATCACGGGGATAGAAGCGCGCCGGATCGATGGTGCTCTCGAGTGTGATCACTGGCACGCCTGGCGCCAGCGTTTGCACATACTCGGCCAAGAGTTCACTCACCGCGCTGACCCCACTCGCACCGCGTATCGCCCGCCGATACAGCGACCGCATGCCCGGGAGCTTGGCCAACCCGAATGCCTCATAATGATCGTATAAGTCCAAGACATACGGGACGCCCAGGCGCTTCGCGACATGCCGCGTGAGGACGACATGAGGGGCATCTGACCCGCCGAGCACCACGTCTGGCCGGAAGGCTCGCAACTCGGCCATCAGCGAACGCCAATAGCCCGCCAGGCCGCCGACAAGCCAAGGCCCGGATTGATATCCAACCCAGGTCAAAGAGCCAGGTGGGTCCACCGAGTCGACACGGCGCTCCGGTTCTCCCGCGTGGTAGTTCAGACAGAACGCCGAGACCGAATGTCCCGACTCGGCGAGACCGCGCGGCAGCTCGTAAAGCCGCGCATAGCGGTCGCTGATCACGTCGTGCCCCATGTAACGGCGTTTCCAGAGCACGGCGATGCGCATCACGGACTCTTGGCGGGTCATGTCCCGACATCCCATTGGCTAAGGCGGGGGCCACCGCGGCCCATCACGCCCGCCCAGCCCATCGCGGATCCCGCGCAGGAAGGCACCGGACTGGCGCAACCGCTCCGGCTGCAACAACAGGGTGACCAGCCAGCGCAGAAGCGTTCCGGGCAAGGCCTCCGTCCAGAGGCGCAAGCCGAAGTAGCGTCTGGCGATGATCAGCCGATTGCGCGTGTCATAGTAACGTCGCCAGGGCGCGAGGCGCAGCACGCACAGGCGCCGCCTCGCCAGGTGCAGGCACGCCCGCGCCACGGGCGGATGACGAAGAACCGAGCGCGGCACCAGAAAGACGTCCGCACCCATCGAACGGGCGCGGGCGCAGTATTCGGCATCGTCTCCGCTCAGAAAGAGGCCCTTGTCAGGCAGGCCGATCCGCCCGATCAGTGCACGATGAATCAGCAGACCGAGAAAGGGCACATTTTCGACGGCAACCGGTGCGTCGGGCAGGTCCGTGCGACGCACCCGCGTCCTGACGCGATGACCATCCTCGACAACCGCGACCGGCCAGATCAGAAGATCTCCATCCCCTTGGTCCGCCAAAGCGGCCGTCCCATAGATGGCGTCGGTGCGCTGGCCAGAGCGCAACAGCTCCGACAACGCAGTGTCGTCGGGCCAGGCATCGTCATCCATGCACCAGATCCAGTCGGCCCCAAGGTCGAGCGCCCGGGCCATGCCGGCATGAAAGCCGCCGGCCCCGCCGGTATTCTCGTCCAGCCGAAGATAGGCGACGCGGGGATCGTCCGCGAGCGCCCCCCGCGCAAACAATGCCGGCGTCTCCTCGTCAGACGCATTGTCGACGACGACCAGCAGGTCCGGGGGGCGTGTCTGGCCCAGCACGCGATGCAGACAACGCTGCAGCAGTTGCGGCCTGTTGCGCGTGACGATGACCGCCGCGATCCTGCCATGTCGTGGGCTCAAAGCGGCCTCCCCCGTTACCACTGACGGGCCATACTACGCCAAATGGCCGCACCGCCCGACGGTGGGGCTGCCCCCCTCATGCATTCTCGCCAGCCCGCCGCATCACCCAACGGTCGCGGCCCTTGGGTGGGTCCGGTCGCTGTGCACCCGAGCCATCCTGCCCCGGCATCTGGCCGGCCCAAGTGGTGGCCCCGGACCAATCCCTCCGCTACAGTGGCTGCCTGGCCACCACCGGCTTGCTCCACCCGAGCGCCCCGACGTTACACCTGGCCGTGGACCCGACCATGCCTGATACCGACCACCGTTTCATCATCATCGGCGCGGGCCCTACCGGGCTGGGCGCCGCGCTGCGCCTGTTGGAGCTGGATCAGCGCGACTTCCTGATGATCGAGGCCTCCAGTACCGCCGGGGGACTGGCCTCCTCGGTCGTCGACGACCATGGCTTCACCTGGGACTTGGGCGGACATGTCCAGTTCTCCCATTATGAGAGATTCGACCAATACATGGCGCTGGCCCTGGGCGAGGACGGATGGATCAGCCACCAGCGCGAGAGTTGGGTCTGGATCCTCAACCGCTTCGTTCCCTACCCGTTTCAATACAACCTGCATCGCCTGCCGCCGCAACAGCGCTGGCGTTGCATGCAGGGACTCATGGAGATCGCGGCCCAGCCAGTGGGCCGACCCGGAAACTTCGAAGACTGGATCCTGCAAACCTTCGGGCAGGGCATCGCGGATCTCTTCCTGCTCCCTTACAACTTCAAAGTCTGGGCCTTTCCCCCCGCAATGATGAACGCGGGCTGGGTCGGCGAACGGGTTGCCGTCCCCGATCTAGAAACCGTCTTGCGGGGACTTTGCCTCGATGAAGACCATCTGAGCTGGGGACCGAACAACAGCTTTCAGTTCCCCCGCCACGGCGGAACCGGAGCCATCTGGACCAGCCTGGCAACACGCATCCCTGCCGCCAACAAGCGCTTCAACGATGCGGTTATCGCGATCGATGCGGCCAAACGCACGCTGACCACCGCGCGCGGCGTGACCTGCAAATACCAACACCTCATCAGCACCATGCCGCTCGATCGGCTCGCGGCCCTCGTCGGGGATGCCGGTCTCATCGAGCGGACCTCCCGGCTGCTGTACTCCAACGTCCACATCGTCGGCATCGGGCTGCGTGGCCAGCCACCCGATGCGCTCAGAAGCAAGTGTTGGATGTATTTCCCGGAAGACGACTGCCCGTTCTACCGCGTGACGGTGTTCAGCAACTACAGCCCGAACAACACACCCGCGCCAGGGCAGACCTGGTCGCTGATGGCGGAGGTTTCGGAAAGCCCACACAAGCCCATCGATGCCGCCCGGGTCCAAGAGGACGTCATTCAAGGCCTTCGCAACACGGGGCTCGTGAGCCCCGACGACGAGATCCTCGCCCGTTGGTATCGACGCCTCGAGTACGGATACCCAACGCCATCGGTCGAGCGCGATGAAATCCTTGCGGAGGTGCTACCCGTGCTCGAGACCAAGCAGATATTTTCTCGCGGGCGCTTCGGCGCTTGGAAGTACGAAGTGAGCAACCAGGACCATTCGCTGATGCAGGGCATCGAGATCGCCGAGCGACTGGTCAACGCAAACGAGGAGTTGACCCTGTTTCGACCGACCTTGGTCAACGCTCGCCACAATGCGTGGCCACACCCGGAATGGCGCGCGGGCGAGTGAGGTTCAATTGAATCACGGAACGGCAGTTGGACGGCCCTTGGGATACGCGCAGGTCCAGAACATTCCCGCATGCAAGAACGTTCCAGGCATCCTTGATGCGGATTCATCCTTGCGAATTGAAAACAGAACTGAAAATTTGCAGGAATGACACCTCTACGGCGCGCTCCATAGTTGAGGCTGGCTTGGCACGGCAGGCCGCGGTGGCGCTCATCGGACCGCGCCAGGTCGGCAAGACCACACTCGCCCACGAGATCGCCAAGACGCGTCCCTCGATCTACCAAGGCCTAGCGGCCACCTTCCGGGCTCTATTTCTCTGTGTCATGGGGTGCCCTGTAGCCTATCGCAGCCGGCACT
>JAXGTD010000012.1:0-50885 GCA_040775095.1 Chromatiaceae bacterium
AACTCGTTGACCTCGAGCTGCAGTGCCGCCAGCTGCTGCTTGTACTCATCGCGCCCGATGGTCTGTGTCAGATCCATCTGGTCGAGCAGCGTGATCTGGGCACTGGAAGAGTCGGGAAGATTGAGCGGGTCGGCCGTCGGCGGCGGCTCCATCGCGACGGGTTGGTTGAGCCGGGCGCGGATCGCCTGCAGCAGCGTCTTGCCAACCGTCAGGTCGCGGTAGCGCTTGTTCTCGGCCTCGATCAGATACCAGGGCGCGATTCCGCGATCGGACTGGCGGATGACCCGTTCGGCGACGTGCTCGAAGAGTTGATACTGCTCGGAGAACTTGGACTTTTCCGGCAACATCTTCCAACGGCTGCGGTCGTCACGCGAGAGCTCCTTGAGGCGTCGTTTCTGGTCCGCCTCGGACAGGTGGAACCAGAACTTCACGACCAGGCCCCCGTCGTGGGTCAGCATGCGTTCGAAGTCGACGATACGGTTGAGCTCGGCGTCGAGTGTGGCGTCGTCGCACAGGCCCCGAAAGCGGTGCTCGATTGGGTCGAGATACCAGCCGCCGAACAGGATCGCGATCTCGCCGCGCGGCGGCAGGGTGCGCCAGAAACGCCAATAACGCGGACGTTCGCGCTCCTCGTCGCTGATGTCCCAGAACGCGAATGTCTGCACGCCACGGGTATCGAGCCACTCGTTCAGGCTGTTCACCACCTCTCCCTTGCCGGCCGCCTCGACGCCGGAGATGATGACCGCGACCGGGATGTCCGTCTCCCGAAGCTCTCGCTGCGCCGCCAGCAGTTGCGTGCGCAGCTCATTGCGCTGAATCTTGAATTCCTCTTTGCTAACGGATCGGCCGACTTTGGTCGCCTCGAACATTGTGCATACCCCCTGTTGGATCTCGATGATGGCGCCGATCGGGTCGGGCGCGGGACCGGCGCCTCGCACCCGCCCGGCTGATCGACCGACGACCGATATCCAACCCGGGCCATGGCCGACCGCAATTATGACTGCAATATTACAGTATCTCGGAGATTGTATTCGCGGTCATGGCCACGGCGCGTTCGAGCACCTCTGGCTGGGTGTAGAAATGCGGTGAGAAACGGATTCCGCCACCGCGGCTGGCACACACCAGCCCCTTCGCGGTCAGTGCCTGATACAGCCGCGGCTGATCGACGCCCGGGACGCGGAAGGTCACGATCCCCGCGCGGCGGTGCACTGGCCGCGGACTCAGGAGCTCGAACCCGCGCGCGTCGATGAGCTCGATCAGCCGCGCGGCGCGCTCGGCGATAGCCGCTTCGACCCGCGCCGGGCCAACCTCTTCCAACAGCGACAGGCTCGCCTCGAGGGCATGGATGCCAAGCATGTTCGGGCTGCCACACTCGAAGCGGCGGGCGCTCTCGGCCGGTTGCCAGTCGGTACGATCGAAGTCGCCCATCTGCTGGACCATGTGCCAGCCGAACTGGCTCAACGCGATCTGCCCGCGCGGCTCGGCTCGGCAATAGAACAGGGCGATCCCCTCTGGGCCCAGCATCCATTTGTGCCCATCGGCCACGACAAAGTCGACCGGCATGCGGGCGAGGTCGAACCCAAGCGCCCCCAGACCCTGGATCCCATCGACGCATAGCAGGATGCCGAGCTCACGGCATCGTGATCCGAGCCGTGTCAGGTCCAGCCGAAGTCCGCGCGCGTACTGCACCCAGCTCACCGCCACCAGACGGGTACGCTCGTCGCATAGTGCCAGTAGGTCTGATTCCGGATCGAGGCTGTCATTCAGGTCCAGCGCCCGCCACTGTACGCCGCGTCCGGCCAGTGCCTGCCAGACGATCCGGTTGGACGGGAACTCCTGCGCGATGCCGACCACGTTGTCGCCGGACGCCCAGGGCAGTCCCTGCGCGATGACCGAAAGTGCCTCCGAGGTGCTTTTGGCCAGCGCGATGTCGTCCGCCGAAGGGGCTCCGATCAGTGCTGCCAACCGTTCCCGAAGCCGCATCTCGGTCGCCGCCCACCTGGGATAGTGGCGAGATCCGACCGAGCCGTTCTCGATCGCGAACTGCTGCACGGCCACGACGGCGCGTCGCGGCCAAGGGGACACGGCGGCGTGGTTCAGGTAGAGGAGATCAGGTGCAAGATCGAATTCGGATGTCACCGCTACACGGACTCCATGGCTCGCGTCGGTCGTCATGATGCCAGGATTCACGCGGGCCTGGCCAGTCTTGTCGGAGCGCGATGCCCCGGTTGCCATCGGCTGACAGGCACCCCCCTGTCCCCGGCGTGGACATCAGCTGTCAGCGCCCCGCGACGGGGTCGCGCGGTGATGCCGTTGACATCGAGCCGTTCGCCAAATGCCGCTGGGAATCCTGGCGTCCCGGCCGGGCGACGGCGGCGCTGGCCGGCAGGACCGGTGCGCGGGGGTTCAGAATCTGCAGCAGGTCTCGCCCCCATGCTCGATCCAGCCGTGAATCATCTTTCGCGTGGTCGTGGCGCTGGCGCAGCGGCCGTCGCGGTCGATGCAGATCACGCCGCCACGCCCGCTGATCTTGCGTGTCAGATAGTCGATGCCGTAGTCGACGGCGGTGCGCGCGTCACCGCCGCGCAACTCGATGGCGTCCGCGATGGTCTTGGCGAACACGGTACGCAGGAAGTCCTCCCCGTAGCCGGTCGCCGAGACGGCGCAGGTGGCGTCGTCGGCGTAGACGCCAGCGCCGATGATCGGCGAGTCTCCGACGCGCCCCATGGGCTTGTTGACGATGCCGCCGGTGGAGGTCGCGGCGGCCAGATGCCCCTGGCGATCGCGGGCGACGGCGCCGATGGTCCCATATTTTTGCGCTTCCCCTGTGTCGTCATGGTCGAGCATGATGCGCCCCCGCAGCCGGGCCTCCTCGAGCTGACTGATGCGGTCCGGGGTGAAGAAATAGTGGTCCGGGGTCAGCTTCATGCCGCAGTGCTCGGCGAAGCGAAGCGCCCCTTCGCCGATCAACAGGACGTGCTCGCTTCCGTCCATGACCAGACGCGCGAGCTGGATGGGATTGGCGATGTTGCCGATCGCGGCGACAGCGCCGGCGGCGAGGTCGCGCCCGTCCATGATGCCGGCATCCATCTCGACCTTGCCGTTCTCGTTCAGGACTGACCCGCAGCCGGCATTGAAAAGCGGGTCGTCTTCGAGCTGCGAGGCGCAGCTCTCGACCGCCTCCACCGCGCTGGCACCCCGGGCAAGGACCTCGCGGCCGTGCTCGAGGACGACGCGGATGCTCTCGAGATAACGCACCGCGATGCGCTCGTCGGTGACGTTGTCGAGGGCGCCTGCGCCACCGTGGACCATGAGCGAGAACGTGTCGTGCATGCGGACTCGATGGGTGTCAGGGCGCATGGACGGGAACGATCGGCGAGGGGCCGTGCCGACCATCCCCCCCCGTCGCCACCGCCGATGGCAGTCTGTCCAATGGGCGGCCGGTGCGGACCCAGGCGGACCGTGCCGGATGCGGTGCAACCTAGCACGAGCGGCAGATCGCCCGCCAGCGACGTGCGAGCCCCTGGTGAAGACGCGTGGCGTATGCAATGCCAGACCCGGGGCGCGCAAGGCCCGGCATTCTCGAGCGCTGCAAGCGCCGGGGCATCGAGCACTTCGCGCGTTGCGCCTCGCGAAGTGCTCGCCGCTCCCTTGCCGGCAGGGCGCTGGACCAGCGGACCAGTGTTCCCCTATAGGCGTCCGGTCAGCGCGGCAGCCAGTGCGTCCTGGGTGGTCGGCGGGCCGGCGAGCAGCACCAGGATCGGGCCCCAGTTGACCAGGATCGTGCCCTGGCCGGTATCGGGGTCGTATTCGATCCCCGGTCAGGTCGATGTCCGCAAGCGCGCGGTGTTGGGTCGGGAACACCGTGCATCCCGAGCCCCGATGCCGGCCCTTCCGTGGCCTGGACGCGAAACGCCTTGAATCAGCGTTGCTTAGCCGCGCGGGTCGAGGAAGGTGCGCCGAAACTGGTCACATCGGTCGATGAGCTCGCGCGCGCTCTTGGGCATCGGCACCCTGGCTCGAACGATGTGGGTGACCAGCGCGGTACCGGCCTGGAGGATGCGGTTGGCCTCTTGGGCCTCGTGGATTTCGGACAGCGATGGCGCCGGCGGAAGCTTGGGCCGGATCGTACGCAGCCGATCGCTGGCGACAACGAAGGCCGGCCACACGTGGAAGATCGCGGGATCGGTACGCAGGATCTCGCACTTGTGCTTGGATGCCCTGGCGAATTCGGCGATCAATGGCGCCACGTCGGGTACCTGGGTGCTGCCCTCGAACGTAGCGGTCAGCGTTCCGGTGATTCGGTCGATATCGCGCATGGTCTGCGCGATCTTGATGTACCGGCTCTGATAGAAGGCGGGGATCGGTTGGCTGAATGCCTTGAAGGGCTCACCCCAGAGCTCGTCTATGCCCTCGTCGCCGCCGCGGTGGCGGACCATGTGCCCCCGGTCCAGCGCCTCCAACAGGTAGCTGCCACATTCTTTCATCAGCGCATCGTCGGGCTCGATCTCGACCCCATCGGCTTGCAACTCGACCAATTTGGTAAAGATCGATGCCGCCCGGTTGAACAGCGCGCCGGCGAGCATGGCACCGTTGACGCGCTTGCGGTCCGGATCGGTCTCTGACTCGTAGGCGGTGCGCGCCTCGGCCAGACGGACCCCCGGGATATTGATCCCGTGCTCGACGTGGTTGAACAGCCGGCGCGTCAGGGCCTCGATCAATGCCTTCTTCGCCTCGAGGCTCTCCGGAGGCGGTTCGTAATACTTGATCCAGTAACCGTAATAGTAGATGTGCGGCTCCCCGTCGATGTCGGCGATGGTTCCGTTGTCGGTAGCCTTGCTCATTGCACTCGAACGTCTCAGGGATGTCCCGTTGGAACAGAAGGAACGGACGGGCCGACGTGGCGCTGCGGACGACGGGCAGCTCCAGCCACATTGTCGATGGGTACATCCGGACAATGCAAGTGGCTTGCCTGCCCGTGGTGGGTCGGTCCTTTGACGTTTCCGCAAGCCCGCTCCCACGCGGGGACTGGCCCTGGTTCGATCAGGTCCGATCGATACAAGTTTGGATGGAGGGCGCGCAGCAGCTATCATGGGATGGCCCTGGGTCTGGAAGGACAACGGGTCGAGCCCCGCCCGGCGGAATGCTAGCGCCGGTTGTCCACGCGACGTCTGTCGCCACCGGGCGGACGAGATCCGGCCGGATCCGGCTTGGCCATAGAGCAAGAACAATACGGGGTAAAACGGATGCCGAGAGGCCCTCTAGCGCTGCTGATCGCCTGTTTGCTGATGGTCCCGGCCACGGCAGGCGCGGCTACGATCGACGCCGGCGGCGATGTTGCCAGCGTCTCCGGTCTCGGTGCGAAAGCCGATGCCATGACGTCGTCCTCGCGCCCGCTGCCCCCGAACAAGCCCGTTCCGAGTCGTGCCAAGCTCGCCGCGATGATCGACCGGGCCGCTTCCCAATACGGGGTCGAGAGCGACCTCGTCCATGCGGTGGTGATGGCCGAGTCGGCCTATGATCCCCACGCCGTGTCGCGCGTCGGCGCTGTCGGCCTGATGCAGGTCATGCCGGAGACGGCAGCGGACTACGGCGTGAGCTCCCTTGATGAGCTGTTCGATCCAAAGACCAATATCCGCACCGGTGTGCGCCACCTTAAACGTCTGCTGTCCAAGTACAGTATCGGCAAGGCGGTGATGGCCTACAACGCGGGGGAAGGCGCGCTGGAGCGGGGCAACGGTTTCGTGACCTATCCCGAAACGCAGCGTTACACCCACAAGGTCTTGAGCGCCTATCTGCGCAAGAAGGGTATTAAACCCTACTCGCTGGAGGCACGGGCGCTGACCGGTGTGACGCTCACGCCTGCCATGGCGCAGGCCGGCGGTCGCGCCGGGACGTCCGGACGTCTGTTGCGGCACATCGACGTCTCGCGTCTGTCCCTGCGGGTGCGGCCGACGCTGTCGAGCAGTGCCTTGGATCCCGCAAATCTGCGTGCCGGCCCCGAGAGTCAGCCGATGTTTTCGCTCGAACCCAGACGCACTGACTAGCCGTGTCCACGCGCGCCGGTAATGGTCTGGACCGCAATCCCTAGTAGAAGCCTGGACCGGCGTCGCGAGAAAAGCGGGCAGCGCCGGATCCGGCATCCTGGTTACCTACTCTCCCGAAGAGGGGCGTGTGAAACTCTCGCCCCAGTGTTTCACAGCGCGCGCGCAGGCCGGCGGCATTGGCGTTCGGCTGAAGATGCGGCGCTTTCGGCGACGAGCCCTGGGCCCGTTGCGGCCCCTGCGCGCGTTCGCTCGCCCCGGGATTCGGGATCGAGCCGGCATCGTGGTTTCGGGCAATTGATGAGGGGCGCGGCGCAATCGGGAAACAACCGGGATTTGGCAGCCGGGACGCCTCCTCAATGTGCGCCCCGGTGTGTGTCGCCCTGAGCCCAAAAAACAACGCGATGGTCTTTTCGTCGGTCGTCTTTCTCTATTTTTTTCTCCCCGCCTTCCTGCTGTGTTACGCGCTGTTGCCTTACCGCAACGCGACGGTGCTGCTCTTCAGCATGTTGTTCTACATCTGGGGCGAGGGCGTGTTTGTGCTCGTCCTGCTGCTCTCCGTGCTGATCAACCACGCTGCCGGCCGGGCAATCACGAGCGCGGCGCCAACGAGGCGCCGCCGTTTCCTCGCGCTGGGGGTCCTGGCGAACCTGGCGTTGCTGATCTACTTCAAGTACTACGGATTCCTGCTCTTCGACGTGCTGGGTTGGGACAGCCTCGACCCGGCGCGCGTACCGCACCTGCCTCTCGGCATCTCCTTCTTCACGTTTCAATCGCTGTCCTATCTGGTCGATGTCTATCGCGGCGATGCGCGCCCCGCACGCTCCCTCCCGGATCTCGCGCTCTACATCATGATGTTTCCGCAGCTGATCGCCGGGCCCATTGTGCGTTACTCAGACGTTGCGCGGCAGATTGCCCGGCGCACCATTCATCTTAGCTACGTCCGCCACGGACTGCTCTTTTTCTGCGTTGGCCTTTCGCAGAAGGTGCTCATCGCCAACAACATGGCCGCGGTCGCCGACCCGATCTTTGGGCTTCCCGCGGATCAGCTCACCACCAGCTTGGCGTGGACCGGCGCCATTGCCTATATGCTGCAGATCTATTTCGACTTCGCCGGCTATTCGAATATGGCGATCGGGCTTGGTTTGGTCATGGGGTTCAAGTTTCCGCACAACTTCAACTACCCCTATATCAGTCAATCGATCACCGAGTTCTGGCGCCGCTGGCATATGTCGCTGTCGAGCTGGTTTCGGGACTACCTGTATATCCCACTCGGTGGTAATCGCCACGGCAGTCTGGTGACCTATCGTAACCTGCTGATCGTGTTCGTGCTCTGTGGTCTGTGGCACGGTGCGAGTTGGACATTCCTGCTGTGGGGTCTTTACCACGGTGCACTGCTGGTGTTCGAACGGCTCGGACCTGGCGTCGCGCTGCAGCGATCGCCCCGTCTGTTGCGCCACCTGTATACGTTGCTGGCGATCCTCATCGGTTGGGTGCTGTTCCGCGCAGAGAGCATCGATCAGGCGTTAGCCTTTGTTGGCCGGATGTTCCGGCTTGGGGGCGAGCTCTCGGCGCAGGCGCCGGGGATCGCCGAGATGCTTGACCACCAGCAATGGTTCTTCGGCCTGATCGGGCTCTTGGCCTCGACGCCGGTGCTGCGCCGCCTGCTCACACGCGTGGTCACGGACCGCACCTTGGTCATCTCCCGGCACCGGAGTCTTGACCCCGGGGTACTGACAATGGCGCTGGATGCCTCGTTCATCGGTGCGACCTTGCTGCTGTGCACCCTGTACGTCGCCTCGGGTACCTACAACCCGTTCATCTATTTTCGCTTCTGAAGACAGGATGCAATGGCAAGAACTGTGGGACTGATGTCCGGGGGCGCGCGTGCCCTCATCCTGCTGATCGCCGTGGCTCTGAGCATTCCGGCGATCGCCATGTTGTGGACTGACGATGCCGAGCGATCGCGCTGGGAGAACAGGGAGCTCGTCGCGTTTCCTCGATTGCTGGACGCATCACCCGAGCAGCCCGGATTCTTTGTCGGTCTCGAGGACTGGCTCGACGATCATTTCGGGTTCGCTCTGGTTTTGAACCGCATCTATCGGAAGCTGGTGTTCTACGTGTTTGCGGATCCACCATCGCCGCGGGTTAGTCTGGGCCGGGACGGTTTCGTTTTTCTGAATTCTTTTCATGCTGATCAGGCCTTCGCCGTGCTCAGCGAGCTCTGTTATCTGACGGAGAGACACGCGTACCCCCGGGAGGATGCGGCCGCATGGATCCGCGTACTGCGCCGCTTTCAGGGGCCAGGAAGACGGGTGGTACTTGCGATCGCTCCGACCAAGCCTGTGGTCTACCCAGATCGACTCCCCGACTCGGTTCCTCGCGCGATTCGACAGGCATGTATGGGTTATCGGCAGGATGGCCCTGCGCTGACGCGCCTGAGCGGTGAAGCCGCTGCTCTCGGGTTGGACGTGGTCTACCCGCTCGAGCGCTTCGTCGCACGGCGGCTTGACGATAACTTCTATCCCCGTGAGAGCTTCCATTTTTCCGGGCTTAGCGCGCACCTGTTTGCCGGGCAACTGCTGCACGTGGTCGGGATCGAGCCCGGGAAGAACTGGAGAAAGGAAATCGACGCAGAGAAGCGCCATGCCGACCTGGCGGCGATCATCGGATTCGACCGCGAGATCCGTGCCACGGGGTTCGACTATTCAGCCTTTGGCGTGCAGGCGAGGGTGATGAGGCCGGAATTTATCTCGGCCTGCTATCCTCGGGTCCCTGAGTTTGGAACCTTTGAAACACGAAATCCGATCACCGAGCACAGCGCCCTCATCCTGTCCGATTCATTCGGTGTCTTTACAGCCCGCCATCTGGCGCCTGCCTATCGAACCCTGACATGGATTAACATCAGCGAGCTGCAGCAAGCGGACGTGACGGCCTTTTTCGGCACCTGTTTAAAAAAGATCGATGCCGAGCACCTGTTCTTTGTCTTCCATGACGGCGGTGTACTCTGGTCAGGCAAAAAACTGGATCGGATGCTCTCCGGGATGTGATGGCCGTGCGTGCATGACTGGTGCAATCCGGAAAGTGCACTCTCCGGATTGCAGGCTGCCCTTCGTCATGGATGGATCAATTCAGCGTCTGCCGCGCGGGGCGGTGGCCGCGACCTGCACCTACGGTGCGCCATTTCCAGCCCCGCGCTTCTTGGCAGCGCTGAAGAAGGTGATTAGTGCTATTCCTCAGCTGGACCGCCTCCCACCGTCCATGGCACTGGGTCCCGGCTTCCTGCCGGGACGACGGGCCACGAAGGTGACCGCTGTGCCCGTTATTCCGGCTCGGATACCGGCACCCAGGGCCAGAGATGGGTACTTCTCAGTCCCGGCTGAGCTTCGACGCTAATCGCCCTGAAGAATGCCTTGGTGGCTATCTCGACGCACGAAAATCGACAAGTGCGATTTGCGATCTTCTTCCTGGGATGCGCCGCTGCCTACTGTGGCGGGGTGGCCCCACAGAGCGTTTGGTTGATGTCGCATTGCGGCCATATACCGACGTTCCGTTGTTGCTGGTTTAGGGCGCCAACTTCCCCTTGGGTGGCCGCACTCATGCCGTCACACTCGCAGACCTGGGACGCGCAGCAGCTGCATTCTGCCAGGGTTTCGACCAGCATCACCGAGTCGATACCGTTCATGGCGTCGATACCATTGCACGCTGCCCCCAAGAGGGCGGCGCGGTCCATCGCGGCCGGGGGGAAGTTGTCGTTATTGTCCTGGCCAATACCCAGGGTTGTACAGAGGGTGGCATCGCAGGTATAGCCGACCTGAGCGGCGCCGTCGGCTTGCAGCGCGGACGCGTAGGCCGAGCAGACATTGGTGCACAGGGCGCCCCGCGGGTCGAGAATGGCGGCGTAGTCTTTGGTCGGATCGAATAGGCCGCAGGTGCTCTTCGCCCCGGGCACGTCCGGGACACAGGCGCCGTCCGGGAGCGGATCGATCGGGCCGCCGTTCGGGTTATACGCGGCGGACCAGACGTTTCTGTCGCGTAACCCCGAGATATCCTGCCGCGGTCCCGCAGTCGTCGCGGCAACCGACTCGTTCGCATCACAGTTCTGCTTTGGCTGCCCGATCTGATAGGGCCCCTCGAAGACCGGGCATTTGCATTCGACGATGTTGTTGCCATTCGTGTCCGTTCGGTCGGTACGATAACAAGGTGCTGTCATGCAGCCCGCATAGAGGCTCGTGTCGCAATCGGTGGAGGTGTCTTTCTCCAGCACATCTCTTCGACTGATGTAATTGCTTGCGTAGATTGGGGAAAAGACGGAAATCATGTCAGCGTCCGGGACCAGTGTTCCGGCATTGATTGCATCGCAGACGTTTGGGTCTCGATCGGTTGCGGCGCATCGCTCTCCCTGTTTGCCACAGGTGTCGACGGTGTCATCGTAGAGGTAGCGATTCGAAACTGCGTGGATATCGACGAAGTAGGGTATTTTCGCCGATACCGCGTTGGTCGAGATCTCATAGCATGAGCAGTTGGCGACCGTACCGTCGGGGGAAAGCGTGCACGGCAGGGAAGGATTGTCGGGAGTGGTGCCGGTGGGCTCATCTGGCCCGGAGTAGTAGCAAAGGGCATAGGAGAAGGCGCGCCCGGTCGGGGGAGCACATGCCAGGAAGTTCGCCTGGGTAAGCCACACATTGGCGTAGGCGGGCCCGAAGGGCGTGGTCCGCGCGGTGTTGAACTGAAAAACGTCATCGAGGGTGACGCCCCGTAGGATCGCGCGGCTGTAACGGCGACCGTAGACCTTGTCGCGAATCGCGTTGGCGGCGGGCGCGGACGAGGCCGGCGGACCTGAAGCCCCGACGGCGTTTTCAGGTACCGTGAGGGCGCTGTAGGCGATGAGGAACATGGTTGCCCCCCACCACGCATGTGGAATCGGGTTGAAGCGGCGCGAGCCGGACAAGCGGTTGTTTTTCATGGGTGACCTCTGAGAAAACGGCGCCGGGTGTGCGTCGATCGGCGGCTGGTAACAGCGGAAAAGCGCCTTGCTGGTAGAGCGATTTCGGCGGAGTTGGCGCTGACCGAGCCAGAAGTCCGGTTCTGAGCCGACGTGAAAGCGTCGTTCGACGACGCCTACGCGACAGACAATAGCAGAGGAACGGCGGTTGGATACGGATTCTGCAGGCCGCGGCGGCGGACAACGGGTGCGTTGGTGCAGGTCGAATGCAAATGGATGGCTCGGAGAAAGGCGGTCCCGAGTTGCGGTCGGCGAATGCGCGCTACGATTCGATCGTGGCCCACGACCGTCGGGTCAGGGAGCGACGGCGTCGATCGCTGATGCCTGGGCACCTTTATTTGTCGCCATCTCAACGGCCTCGCGTCGCTGATTCCCCCAAGGCCCCTTACAACGGACCCGATGCCGCGTATCGGGGGCATGCGCTCCAGGCCATTGACAGTGGTGGCGGACCGGCCTTAGACGGGGAGGTCAGGCGGCCATTGGTTGGCGCTGTGACCGCCGGATGCATCGATGCCGATCAGCGCCAGCACCTGGTCGACCATGGGACCGAGCGCGTGCCGCGCGGTGGGGCTCAGGCTGTAATTGGCGTAGTCGAAAACGGCACCGCCGGCGGACACCAGCCATGCCTCTGGCGTTCGCCCGTACAGTGCATCGCACCAGGCGAGCAGCTCACGCGGGTCGTGAAAGTGCGCCATCGTCGAGATCGCATTGGCGTCCGGCAGCAACGGTCGGCACCGGACCTCGCCCGCAGGGGTGTCCGCGGCGGCATCCAGGAAGATCACGCGCTCGGCGCGCCCCAGGTCTTCGACCAGCTCGGCTGTCAGGATATGACGGGCCTGCACCTCGATCCACTCGGGCAGGTCGCCCTGCTCGAGCAGGGCCGCGAGCCGGTCCGCCGCGAGCGGTCCAATGGCGTCGTCGCCGCGGATCGGGCTGCCGTAGCCGATGATCAGGGTGCGGGCGCCGATCGTGCCTGGAACGGCTCGATCCGCCAACACGCGACCCTTGCCATGCGTCCGCGTCTCGTCCATGGGGGCCATCAATCCCGGCCGAGGCGATCGACGACGTCGCCGGCGGCGTTCTTGAGCTCAATGATCAGCGGCATCTGACCAAAGGCGTGGGATGCGCAGGACAGGCAGGGATCGTAGCATCGGATCACGGCCTCAACCCGGTTGAGCATGCCCTCTTTGAGGGCGTTGCCGTCGACATAGGCGTCGGCTACTTGCTTGATGCTGCGGTTCATGGCCAGGTTGTTGTGGCCGGTCGCGATGATGAGGTCGACCCAGGTGATCAGTCCGTGGTCGTCGATCTTGTAGTGGTGCATCAGGGTGCCGCGTGGCGCCTCGGATACGCCAATGCCCTCGTTGCGGTTCCCACGGGCACGCGCGCGCACGCGGGTATCGAGGATTTGCGGGTCCTTTAGCAGGCGCTGCATGGTCTCGACGGCGTAAATGATCTCGACCAGTCGTGCGTAGTGGTAGTGGAAGCTCGATGTGACGGGGCCGGCGTCTTCCTGCAGCGTGCGGAACTCCGCCAGCGCGACGTCGGCGAACGGGGTACCGCACGCATCGGCATTGTTGAGACGTGCAAGGGGTCCGACCCTATAGATTCCCCTCGGGTAGCCCAAGGGCTTGAAGTAGGGGAACTTCATGTAGGAGTAGTCCTCGACTGCCTCGCCGATGATGCGCTGGTAGTCGTTGGGTGGCACCATGTCTTCGACGATGCGCCCTTGGGCGTCCTTGACCCGCAGATAGCCGTTGCAGTGTTCCAGATTGCCCTTCGATGACACCAGGCTGAGGAACAGCGTCGGCATGGTGCCGAAGTGGCTGGCCTCGTCGCGGAACTTGGGCACCAGGGTCTTGAAGAACGCGTAGGTGTCCTTGGCGATGGTCAGTGCCTCCGGCAGCATCGCGAGCATGGTGTCGCGCTTCTCCTGGGAGAGCGGCTCATTGACGCCGCCCGGTACGACCCAGGTGGGATGGATCTTTTTGCCGCCGAGTGTCTCGATGATGGTCTGGCCGATCTGGCGCAGTCGGATGCCGTTCTTCGCCAGCTGCGGATCCTGCGACATGACGCCGAAGATGTTGCGCCGGGCCGGATCGGAGTCCCAGCCCAGCAGCAGGTCCGGCGAGGACAGGTGGAAGAACGACAGCGCGTGCGACTGCAGCAGTTGCGCGAGGTTCATGACGCGGCGCAATTTCTCGGCCGTGGGCGGGATCGTCACCGCGAGCAGGTCGTCGCAGGCCTTGTTCGATGCCAGCAGGTGGCTCACGGGGCAGATGCCGCAGGTGCGGGCCGTCAGCGCCGGCATCTCGCGATAGGGGCGGCCTTCGCAGAACTTCTCGAAGCCTCGGAACTGGGTCAGGTGGAACTTGGCGTCTTCCACTTCGCCCGTGTCGGCGAGTTGCAACGTGATACGGGCGTGGCCCTCGATGCGTGTGACCGGTTCAATGCTGATGATGCGGCTCATGGTCGTGGTCCAGTGGGGTTGGTGGAGATGGGCCGGATGCGCCGATCGGGTGTCAGGGCCCTGGGCATCGCATTGCAGTGGGTGCGACGGCAAAGCCTTGCCGGAAAGGGCGACCCGCGCCCGCGCGGGTGGTCACCCCGCTGCCCGCACGGTCCTCAGGCACCGAAGCGGGTGAGCTTGCTTGGATCGGGGGTGCGTCCGGCGATCAGCTCGCTGAGCACATAGTAGATCGTGTCGGCCTGGGGCGGGCAGCCGGGGACGAAGACGTCAACGGGGACGACGCCGTGGATGGGCCTGACCAGTTTCAAGAGGGCGGGTACCCCATCGACGGGGATCTGCGGGTTTAGGTCGACATTCTCCCGATAGGCACGCTCGAACACGCTGTCGAGCTTGAACTGATTGCGCATCGCGGGGACGTTGCCGTTGACGGCGCAGTCCCCGAGGCTGATCAGGAGCTTGCAGTGCTTGCGGAATTCCCGTGCCTTGTGCAGATCCTCCTCGTTGCTGATCGAACCCTCGAGGATGCCCACGTCGACCTGCTCTGGCAGCGATTTGCTGTCCACGAGCGGGCTGTAGACGATGTCGATCTTGTCGGCGAGCTCCACCAGGCGCTCGTCCATGTCGAGGAACGACATGTGGCAGCCGGAGCAGCCATCGAGCCAGGCGGTGGCAACGCTGACCTTGCTGTTGCTCGGGGACTCGGTGCTCATTAGGCATGCCTCCTGCGGGCAAGGATGGGCAGAAAGTGCTGGTCTTTGACCATCTCGCCGACGGACGTTCCCTGCTTGACCAGGGCGCCGGTTGGGCAGACCTGCACGCACTTGCCGCAGCTGGTGCAGGTATCGCTTTCTCCCCAGGGTCGTGCCAGGTCGGTGATGACCTTGCAGTCGCTTCCACGCCCCATGATATCCCAGGTGTGGGCCCCTTCGATCTCGTCGCAGACGCGCACGCAGCGGGTGCAGAGAACGCAGCGGTTATGGTCGACGCGAAACATCTCGTGGGAGCTGTCCACATCGTAGCCGCTGTTGCGATACGGCATACGCACGTGATCCACGCCGCAGCGCTGCGCCAGCCACTGGAGCTCGCAGTGGCCATTGGAGACGCAGACCGAGCAGACGTGATTGCGTTCCGCGAAAAGCAGCTCGACGATGGTGCGCCGGTAGCGCTGCAGTTTCTCGGTGTTGGTTCGGATCTGCATGCCTTCGGTGACACGTGTCGAGCAGGCGGCCATCAGCCGGTTCTGACCCACCACCTCGACCATGCAGAGCCGGCACGCGCCCCA
Source organism: Chromatiaceae bacterium (assembly GCA_040775095.1). Classification (GTDB taxonomy): domain Bacteria; phylum Pseudomonadota; class Gammaproteobacteria; order Chromatiales; family Chromatiaceae; genus JAXGTD01. The sequence continues at coordinate 14,802 of JAXGTD010000012.1, forward strand.
GATGGAGAGCCCTTCGACGTAGCACAGGCTCGGGATCGGGACCTTGTTCTCGCGGCAGACCTCGATGATGGTCTCGTCCTCGCGGGCGGACAGATCCTGGTCGTCGACCTTGAGCGTGACAACGCGAACGTTGGGTTCGGGGACGGGTAGGGGCATCGACGGCTCCTGTGCCTAGCGCGGCATTGGGGTCATTCGGGGCTGTGGATCGTGCAGGGTGCACGCGATCGGCCTGTCGCGGTGCCTGTATGCACCGCGCAGAGCCTGGTTCAAGCCAGTTTCTCTTCGTACTCGTCGCGGAAGTAACGCAGCGTGCTCAGGACCGGGTTCGGCGCGGTCTGGCCCAGGCCGCACAGGCTCGTGGCCTGAACCACCTCGCACAGGTCCTCGAGCAACGCGAGATCGCCGCGGCTCGCCTCGGCCCTGGCAATCTTGTCGAGCAGCGTGTGCATCTGCTGGGTGCCGGTGCGGCATGGGATGCATTTTCCGCAGGACTCGGTCATGCAGAACTCCATGAAATACCGGGCGACATCGACCATGCTGGAGGTCTCGTCCATGACGATCATCCCGCCCGAGCCCATCATGGTGCCCAGGGTTTTCAGGCTGTCGTAGTCGACGGCGATATCCAGGTGCTGTTCAGGCACGCAGCCGCCGGACGGACCGCCGGTCTGCACCGCCTTGAAACGCTTTCCGCCGGGGATGCCGCCACCGATGACCTCGATGATGTCGCGCAGCGTCGTGCCCATTGGCACCTCGATCAGGCCCGTGTTCTCGATGGTACCGGCGAGTGCAAAGACCTTGGTGCCTTTCGACTTGTCGGTCCCGATACTGGCGAACCAGTCGGCGCCCTCGCGCAGGATTGGGGCGATGTTGGCATAGGTTTCGACGTTGTTGATCAGCGTGGGAGCACCCCACAGACCGGACTGCGCGGGATACGGAGGGCGTGGACGCGGTTGCCCCCGCAATCCTTCGATCGAGGCCATCAGCGCGGTCTCTTCGCCGCAGACGAAGGCACCGGCACCGAGGCGGATCTCGATATCGAAGTTGAACTGGGTGTCGCAGATGTGATTGCCGAGAAAGCCGGCGCGCTTGGCCTTTCGGATCGCGGTCTTCAGGCGTTCCACCGCCAGTGGGTACTCGGCCCGGATGTAGACAAAGCCCTTGTTGGCGCCGATGGCATAGGCGGCGATCGCCATGCCCTCGAGCACGCGATGCGGGTCGGACTCGAGCACGGCGCGGTCCATGAACGCGCCAGGGTCGCCCTCGTCGGCATTGCAGATCACATATTTCTGCCCCTCCGGCATCTTTGCGACCGTCGACCACTTGAGGCCCGTCGGGTAGCCGCCACCGCCGCGTCCGCGCAGTGAGCTGCCGGTGACCTCGGCGATCACGTCGCCGGGGGTCATCTCGGTCAGCGCCTTGACCATGGCCGCGTAGCCCCCGACCGCGACGTACCCCTTGAAACTGTCCGGATCGATGACCCCGGAGTTCTCCAACACGATGCGCTGCTGGCGCGTGAAGAACGGGAGATCACTTGGGCAGCGCAGGTGTTCCACCGACTGCCCTCCCGCATCCGGGTCAGTGTTTGCGATGATCTCGGCCGCGTGCTCGGGTTGTACGTCGCGATAGACGACCGCGTCGCCGAGGTCCGCGTCCGGGTCGGCAACCGCCACGAGCGGACCGGCGGAGCACAGGCCCATACAGCCGACACCCTTGACGCGGCAGCGATCATGACCGGTTTCCCTGGCCGCGTCGCCCAGCGCCTCGAATACGGGCAACGCACCCGAGGACTGGCAACTCGCCGCCATGCATACGCGAACCTCGCGCTGGACCGCGGCGTTTTCGTCGCGGTACTGCTGGGCCAGATCATGGAGGTCGTCGAGATTCATTCCGCGATCTCCCCTTCGATGCGGTCGATGAGCTTTTCGACGCCAACCTTGCCGAGAACGTCGCCGTCGAGCACGACCGCGGGGGCAAGACCACAGGCGCCGACGCAGCGCGCGCTCATGACGGAGAGCGCCTTGTCGGGTGTCGTCTCGCCAGGGTTGATGCCGAAGCGTTGCTCGATCCCTTCGATCAGGGCGCCGGCGCCCTTGATGTAGCAGGCCGTACCGGTGCAGACCACGCACGCATGACGGCCCTGCGGCTTGAGCATGAACAGGTGGTAGAACGTGGCGACGCCAAAGACCTTGCTCAGGGGCAGGTCGAGGGAGTCTGCGACGAAGGTCATCGCGTCCTCATCGAGATAGCCGAACGCGTCCTGGACGCTGTGCAGGGCCTCGATCAGCGCATGCCCGGCGAAGCCGTTGCGGCGCATGGTCGCGTTGACCAGCTTCCATCGCTTGTCGTTGCTGGGCAAGTCGGGTCGTTGTCTCTGCATGAACTGGCCCCTTTGGTGGTTGACCATATGCCGAATGGTGGAGTAACGAACGTCTCGGTGCGGGGCGTCTCACCCGCATGTGGCGCCATTAGAACGCGGCGCGGCGTCGGGCGCAAAGTGCAAAGTCGGTGAGCAATCCCGGCGAGCTTGGTCCCGGCGGTCGTAAGGCGAGTGCCTGTCCGGGCCTGCTCCTCTTTTTGGTGCGCCGCCCGAGTCCGTGCCCCGTTCTTGTGCCGCCTCCGGGCGGTTCAGGCCAGGGTGCGCCGGCCGCGTGCGCGGCCGGCGTGGACGGCGGCGATCGGCACGGATGTCGTCGCCTTGGCATGAACCGAACAGCATGAACCATGCCATCCGCGCGTCGGGTCGTCCCGCCCGCGACGCGTGGACCCGTGAATGCGTCGCGACATGGGGTATATACTGCGCTGCAGTCTGAGTCGAGCGTCGCGCCGTGCGGCATATCAGGAGGTGCTGATCGAGTGGATTCCTGGCATCGGATCAGCTCGAGGGCCGAGAGCGCGGTGCCCGTTTCGTGCCATTTTCAGTCAATTGGGTGAGGTGTTCAGCGCTATTCCTTCGCTGGACCGCGTCCCGCCGTCCATGGCACTGGGTCCCGGCTTCCTGCCGGGACGACGGGCCAGGAATATGACCGCTGTGCCCGTTATTCCGGCGCGGATACCGGAATCCAGGGCCAGAGATGGGTACTTCTCAGTACCCGGCTGAGTTTCGATGCGAATCGCCTTGGGTGATCGAAAATGCCGGGCCATCTCTGGTCCAGACGGGAAGCGCGCTCGATCAGCGTTTCCACAACGCATCATCAATTGCACCGGAGCAACATGGATCATCCCGAGCCATCGACCCCATCGACGCCCTGCGACAAGCCAAAACGGCGCCGTGGGATCTATCTCTTGCCGAACCTGTTCACGACAGCGGCCCTGTTTTCTGGCTTTTACGCGATACTTGCCGCGAACCATGACCGGTTCGAGGCCGCGGCGCTGGGGATCTTCGCGGCGATGATCCTCGATGGATTTGACGGCCGCGTGGCGCGCATGACGAACACCCAGACCGACTTCGGCGCCGAATACGACAGCCTCTCCGACATGGTGGCATTCGGTGTGGCCCCGGCCCTGGTGGCTTACGAATGGTCGCTCGGCGGGCTCGGAAAGGTGGGTTGGCTCACGGCCTTCGTCTTTACGGCGGCCGCGGCGCTGCGGCTGGCCCGGTTCAATACGCAGGTGGGCATCGCCGACAAGCGGTATTTCCAGGGACTACCGAGCCCATCGGCGGCCGCCATCATCGCCGGGGGACTCTGGATCGGGGTCGACCATGGGCTTGATGGCGCCGATGTGAGCTGGCTCACGGCGGCGCTGACAGCCGGATCAGGACTGTTGATGGTGAGCAACTTCCGCTATCACAGCTTCAAAGAGCTCGATATGCACGGCCGGGTCCCATTCATGGTGATCGTCGTGGTGATGCTGGTGTTTGCGCTCGTGGTGCTCGATCCGCCCATCGTGTTGTTCCTGATGTTTTTGGGCTATGCCATTTCGGGCCCCGCGCTGACACTCATTCAATTGCGCCAGCGGCGCGTGGAGCGGCGCCGTGAACGATAGCCCGGCAATTGCGCCGGCTTGGGCTGACGCGCGTTGCCGCACCTTATCGGCTGAACCGCTGGCCGGAGTGTGCAGGGGGCGCCACGCCCCGTGCCGACCCGGCCGGTGAGGATCGAGATTCCGTGATCTGGTTTGTGCCCGTGGGTTGATCCGGATTAACCCCCGCGCCCCCCGATGTGTTTAGAATAACCAAAAAAAGGGCGGGGGCCTGCCGCGTTGGAGTCGCGCCAGCCACTCGCCGCAACAACAAGAGTCGCGATTACCAAATCAGAATGGGAGGGGAGACCTGTGAAGGAGATCCTGAGATCCCGCCGCACCACCCCGCGTGGGCTGGCGTGTTTCGCCGCGTTACTGCTCTGTCTGGCGACCTCCGCGGGGGCGGCGACCGACGCGGGCACCGCCAAGCCGCAGGGGAATAGCGCGAGTCCGCCAAAGACCTCGACGGCGGATCACCGCAAGTTCGACGAGTTACAGGGGCCGTTCGAAACGGGGCCAGACGTCACTAAGGCCTGTCTGGGTTGCCACACCGAGGCCGCCAAGCAGGTGCACAAAAGCATCCACTGGACCTGGGAGTACGCGCACCCCGAGACCGGGCAGCTGCTGGGAAAAAAGCACATCGTTAACAACTATTGCGGCAGTATCACGACCAATTATGCCCGCTGCACCAGTTGCCACGTCGGGTTTGGTTGGCGGGATGATGGCTTCGACTTCACCTCGCAGGAGAACGTCGACTGCATGGCCTGCCACGACACCACCGGTGAATACGTCAAGTTTCCCACGGGCGCCGGGCATCCTCCTTACGAGGACACGCCATTCATGGGCAAGGTCGTCAAGGCCCCGGACTTGGCGAAGGTGGCCCAGAACGTCGGTAAGACCAGTCGCGTGACCTGCGGCAACTGCCACTTCACCGGTGGGGGTGGCAATGGTGTCAAGCATGGTGACCTCGACAAGTCACTGAACAGCCCCGCGCGTGTGCTCGACGTGCACATGGACAAGGACGGCTTGAACTTCAGCTGTTCGACCTGCCACGAGTTCATCGACCACGATCAAAAGGGTAGCCGCTATCTGGTCAAGGCAAAGAATGAGGCCGGCATCGCCGTGCCCGGACGCGAGAACGCGCGGCCGGCGTGTGAGTCCTGCCATGGTCTCGAGCCGCACGACCGAAGCGTCGACAACAAGCTCAACGAGCACGTCGACAAGATCGCGTGCGAGACCTGTCACATCCCCGAGTTTGCCCGCGGTGGCATGCCGACCAAGACCTGGTGGGATTGGTCGAAGGCCGGGCAGCTGGGTCCGGACGGCAAGCCCCAGGTCAAGAAGGAGAACGGGGTCGTCGTCTACGACAGCAAGAAGGGCGAGTTCGTCTGGGCGGAGAATGTCGTTCCAGAGTACCGCTGGTTCGACGGGAAGGTGCGCTATACGCTGCTCGACGAGAAGATCGACCCCGAGGGCGTCGTGGAGTTGAATAAGATCGTCGGCGGTCCGGACGATCCGAATGCCCGAATCTGGCCGTTCAAGGTCATGCGCGGTGTCCAGCCCTACGACTCCGGCAACGATGTGCTGGTCGTTGAGCATCTTTTCGGCAAGGACGATGCCGCCTATTGGAAGGGGTTCGATTGGGGCAATGCCATCGCCGCGGGCATGGCCGAGGCCAAGCGCGTCGGTCAGACCGACATCGACTATAGCGGCGAGTATGCGTTTGCCGAGACCGAGATGTCGTGGCCGCTCGCGCACATGGTCGCGCCTGCCGAGGATGCGCTGGCCTGCGGCGATTGCCATAGTAAGGACGGGCGCATGGCCCAGCTCACCGGTTTCTACATGCCCGGGCGAGACACCCACCCGATGATCGATCTGATCGCATGGATTGTCATCGCGGCAACGCTCGCCGGCGTTCTGCTGCATGGGTTGGTCCGGTATTTCGCGGCACGCAAGCGGCACGCATAAGGGGAAACCAAATGAAACAAAACGTTGAGCTGTTCACCGGATTCGAGCGCTTCTGGCACTGGATGCAGACCGTCCTGATCTTTGGCCTGCTGATCACCGGCTTCGGGATGCATGGTCTGTATCATTGGTTCGAGTTCGGGCAGGCGATGGACTACCATCTGGTGCTTGCCTGGACCTTGATCGGACTCTGGGTGCTGGCGATCTTCTGGCACCTGACCACGGGTCAATGGCGTCAGTACGTCCCCACCGGCAAGGGCCTGATGCCGATGATCATGTACTATGCCTACGGCATCTTCTCGGGCGAGCCAAAGCCCTTCGTCACCACCCCGAGTGCCAAGCACAACCCGCTGCAGCGTCTGGCCTATCTTGGCTTCAAGCTGCTGATCGCCCCGGCGCTGTGGATCTCCGGGCTCCTGCTGATGTTTTATAGCTCGTGGAAGGGGACCGAGCTTGGCGCGACGCTCCAGCTGGCCTGGGTCGCCTGGGTGCACCTCGCGGCGGCCTATGCGCTGATCGTGTTTCTGATCGGCCACGTGTATATGGCGGCGACCACGGGGGATCCCTGGTACGCCTATCTGCGGGCGATGGTCACCGGCTACGAGAAAGTAGAAGACAACAAGGCGCACTGAGCCGGGCCCCGTGGGACGCGGCGCTGGCGCCCCAGGGCCAGCGCCTCGTCCCAGCACCCTGTCGTTGACGGGGCGCCACCAAAGAAACGTCGGGGGTCAGCCCCCGGTCACGGGCGGGAACAGGGCGACCTCGTCACCGTCGCTGACACGGGTCTGCGGTCCGGCCATGACCTGGTTGACGGCCATCATCAGGGTCTGCTCCGCATCCATGGTCTCGGCCCAGACGCCGCCGCGCTGGCGCAGACGCGCGATCAGATCGGCGACGGTGTGGCTGTCCTCGACGGGGAGTGCCTCGCCGCTCTGACCCAGACGTTCGCGCAGCCCCGCGAAGTACAGCATACGAATCATCCGAGCAACTCGCTGAATGGGATAAATGTCACCGGGTCGCCCCGGCGAATGGCCGCGCCGGCGGGGATGTCCACCAGCCCGTTGGCCCAGGTTAGGGAATGGATGGCGGCCGAGGATCGGTTTGGGAAGACCTGCACCGAGGGTAAGCCCGCGCCGTCGCGCTCCAGCCTGGCGCGCCGGTATTCACGCCGCTTGCCGCTCCCGGACAGCTCGAAGCCCGCGGGGACACGCAGCCCGGCCGCGCGCGGATCGCCGGTGACCCCCTGCATGGCCAGGATGAAGGGCCGCGCGAAGAGGCAGAAGGTGACGAACGCCGAGACCGGATTGCCCGGGCTGCCGATGAACGGCGTCTCCGCGATGTGTCCGAATGCGACCGGCTTGCCGGGGCGCATCGCGACCCGCCACAGATCAAGTCGCCCAAGTCGTGCGACGGCCGGGCGCACGTGGTCCTCGTCGCCCACTGAAACACCGCCGCTCGCAAGCACCAGGTCGGCCTGGCGAGCACCCTGCTCAAGGGCCGAGACCGTGGCATCCAGATCGTCTTCGACGATGCCAAGGTCCAGGACTTCGCAGCCGAGACCGCTGAGCAGCGCGGAGAGCATGAAACGGTTGGAGTTGTAGATCTGGCCCGGGCCGAGCGGCTGCCCCGGCATGACCAGTTCGTCGCCGCTGGCGAAGAGGGCCACGCGCAGACGTCGGTGGACATTCAGTGCCGCGGCCCCGACCGACGCGGCAAGCCCCAGGTGCTGTGGCCCGAGACGGGTGCCGGCGGGAATGACGACGTCGCCGGCACGGATGTCCTCGCCACGGTGGCGGACATTTTCGCCGGGCCGGATATCGAGCGGGATGCGTACGCGCCCGCCGACGTCCTCGCAGATCTCCTGCACGACCACGGTGTCGGCGCCCTCCGGCGTTGGTGCGCCGGTAAAGATGCGCGCGGCAGTGCCGGGCGCCAACGGAGCGCCGGATTGGCCGGCGGCGATACGCTGGGAAACCCGCAGCTCCCCCCGGCTGTGTGGGAGATCTGCGGCCCGGATCGCGTAGCCGTCCATCGCGCTCTGATCCCACGCGGGGAGGTCGGATGGGCTGATCAGCGGCTCGGCGAGTACGCGTCCGAGTGTCCCGGCCGTCGGCAGTCGCTCGGTGTCGCCGAGCGCTCGTGCGCTCGCCAGCAGGAGCGCCTGCGCGTCCTCCGTGCTCAACGGGGCCGTGCCCGGGTGCTCCGCCGGGGTAGGGTCACAACGATTGGCGGTCTTCTTCGACTGGCTCATCGGCCTAGCGCTCGTTGAATCGGGAGATCAGTTGAGCGAAATTGCAGGGGCGCGTGCGTCGGTCGAGCTGCGCGGCGAGGATCGCGTCCCAGGCCGTCCGGCAGGCCCCGGTCGAGCCCGGCAGGCAGAAGACCAAGGTGCCGTTGGCGAGGCCGGCGACGGCGCGTGACTGGATCGTCGATGCGCCGATCTCCTCGAACGAGATCTTCCGGAACAGCTCACCGAAGCCGTCGATCGCCTTGTCGAACAATGGGGTTACCGCCTCGGGCGTATTGTCGCGCCCGGTGATGCCGGTGCCGCCGGTACTGATGACGACCTGCACCCGCGGATCGGCGATCCATTGCGAGAACAGGGCTCGCAAGCGGTAGATGTTGTCGGGACAGATCTCCCGGGCGATCACTCGGTGTCCAGCCGCGCTCGCGCTGTCGCGTAGCAGGTCGCCGGAGGTGTCGTCGGCCTCGGTACGGCTATCCGAGACAGTCAGCAGTGCGATGTCGAGCGGCATGAACGGCCCGCCGTCGTGGTGGTTGCTCATCGGTTGTGGTTCTCCGGTATCAATGGTTTGGCCCGGTCCGGGAATTGCACTTCTCGGGTTGCGACCCGGTTGGCTGCATGAGTGCAGGGAATCAGCGGCCCTCAGAGCCACTTCGGCGCAAGGATCAGCGCCCAGGTGATCACGGCAAAGGCGATACTCGTGAACACCGCCGCGGAGGCGATGTCCTTGGCCCGCCCCGCGAGCTCGTGGCGCTCGAGTCCAACGCGATCCACGTTTGCCTCGATCGCGGAGTTCAACAACTCCACGATGGGCACTATCAACAGGCTGCCCACCAGCATGGCCCGTTCCGCCGGCGTCGATCCGAGCCAGAGACCGAGTGGGACCAGCGCGAGGAGTGCAAGCAACTCCTGGCGGAATGCCTCCTCGAGCTGGTAACAGGCCCGGAAGCCCTTCATGGAATAACCGAATGCCCTGACGAGGCGGCGCCAGCCTTTGGCGTTTTGGTAGGCCATAGTTCACAGTCACGCAATCGCGGGCCGTCAGATGGCGCAACGGGCATACCCGTTGTGCTCCAGGGATATCGGGCCAGTCGTTCCCTGTGGCCCGGGCTGAAGTGGGCTAGCCATGCCCGGACGCGTCGGGTTTCCAGGAGAGATCGAGCTGCCGCGCCGCGCGCACGTCATCGAGCCGGCGCACCGGCAGTGTATGGGGCGCGCCCCTCAGGGTCTCGGGCTCCTGCTCGGCCTCGGCGCGGATGCGGGTCATCGCCTCGACAAACCCGTCGAGCTCTTCCCGGGTCTCGCTCTCGGTGGGTTCCACCAGCAAACACTCTGGCACCAGCAACGGGAAATAGGTGGTCGGGGCATGGTAACCGTAGTCCAACAGGCGCTTGGCGAAGTCCATGGTGTTAACGCCCAGCTCCTTGGCCTCACGCCTGAGCGTGACAATGAACTCGTGGCTTGCCCGCCGGCCTGGGTAGGCGGGTTGGAAGCCGGCGGCGGTCAGACGTCGGAGCAGATAGTTCGCGTTCAGCGTCGCGTATTCGCCGACGCGGCGCATCCCCTCGGCACCGAGCATGCGCGCGTAGATATAGGCCCGAAGCAGGATGCCCATGTTGCCGCCGAACGCGGTCAGCCGGCCGATACTCTGGGGCCGATCCCGTTCCACCAGCCAGCGGTAGCCCTCACCGTCGCAGGCCACCAGCGGTACCGGGAGATAGGGCTCCAGGCGTTGCGAGACCCCCACCGGACCGGCGCCTGGGCCACCACCGCCATGGGGCGTCGAGAACGTCTTGTGCAGGTTCACGTGGATCACGTCGAACCCCATGTCACCGGGCCGGACCTTGCCGAGGATGGCGTTGAGGTTGGCACCGTCATAGTAGAGCAGGCCTCCAGCAGCATGCACGCTCTTGGCAATGGCCTGGATACCGCGGTCGAATACGCCCACGGTGCTCGGGTTGGTGAGCATGATTCCGGCTGTGCGCGGACCGAGTGCCGCGCGCAATGCCTCGATGTCGACATCGCCGTCGCTGCCGGTGCGGATCTCGCGCACGTCGAATCCCGCCATGACCGCCGATGCGGGGTTGGTTCCATGGGCGGCATCGGGCACCAGCATCTCGCGTCGGTGCGTGTCGCCGCGTGCGTCGTGGTAGGCACGGATCATATTGACGCCCGCCAGCTCGCCCTGGGCCCCGGCGGCCGGTGCCAACGACACCGCGTGCATTCCGGTGACGGCCTTGAGCATTTGCTGCAGCTCGAACAGGCAGGCCATGATGCCCTGGCTATGCGTTTGTGGCGCGGCCGGATGTCTGGTGAGGAACCCCGGCAGCGAGGCCAGGCTGTTACAGGCCCGCGGGTTGTACTTCATGGTACAGGAGCCCAGGGGATAAAACTGCGTGTCGATGGAGAAGTTCTTTTGCGACAGGCGCGTGTAATGGCGTACCGCCTGTAGCTCCGATACCTCCGGCAGCGCGGCACGCTGTTTGCGCCGAAACGCGGCGGGCAGGTCCTGGACGTCGGCCATTGCGAGGGGCGCCTGCGCGGCTGCTCGCCGTCCGGGGCGGGACTGTTCGTGGATCAGCATCGGCGTTGGTGGCTCGATCGCGGTGGTGGTGTCTGGATGGTGCGACAGGCGTTAGGCATCGAGCGTGGCGTGCAAGGGGTCAAATCGCGGCTGCGGGGCGTTTTCGCCACGCTGTCCCCGCGTTCCCCCGCGCGTCACCCTCGCGCGCGCCAGCCAAGCGGCTGACGTGCGCAACCGGCTCGCGCTCGCCCTCAGCCCAGGGCCGCAAGCGCCGCATCATAGTCGGGCTCCTGGGTGATCTCGGGCACCAGCTCGGTATGGATCACTCGATTGTTCTCATCGAGCACGACCACCGCGCGGGCGGTGATGCCGGCCAGGGGGCCGTCATCGATCAGCACGCCGTAATCCTTGCCGAAGTTGCGCGAGCGCATCATCGACAGGGTATGGACGTTCTGCAGACCCTCCGTGGAGCAGAATCGGCCAGCGGCGAACGGCAGGTCGGCCGATACCACCAGACAAACCGCATCAGCGCGGCCGGCGAACGATGCATTGAACTTGCGCGTCGAGGTCGCGCAGACGTCGGTGTCCAGGCTCGGCACGATGTTCAGGAGCTTCTTCTTGCCGGCGAAGTCGGCCAGGGACTTGTCTGCCAGATCGGTATTGACGAGCCGGAAGTCGGGCGCCTCACTGCCGATAGCGGGGAGGTCACCGGCGAGGGCGACTGGGCTGCCTTTGAGTGCGGTATGGGCCATGGGGTCTCTCCGGTTGGTGGGTCGGGTGAAAACAGGGGACGCATGCATCTCCAGGTGCGACCCCATCGTTGCAAGCGGCCATCTGGCTGGTTGGGCCCGCTCGGCGCTGGCGGCCTTGCGTTGGCGCCAGCGACTCAGAGCTCTGGCTCGATCGGGCATCCGGCCCGTGTGCTGTCGGCGATTGCGTGCGCCAGCGTGGTTGCGAACAGGTCGATGTCCCCCTCGGTGCGCATCTCCGTGGCACAGACCAGGACGCCGGGGTCGAGCTCCGGGTACTCGCTGCCAAGATCGAAACCGCCGAGGATGTTCCGTGCGGCGAGAGATCGCAAGACATCGGCCGTCGGCGCCGGCAGGCGCAGGGCCTGTTCGTGGAAAACCGGGCGGTCGAATAATGGCGCAACGCCTGGGATCTCGCACAGTTTTTGGGCCAAACGGCGGGTGTTGGCATGACAGGCGGCGGCGACACGCTCGAGACCCTCGGCGCCGAGGATCGCCATGTGGATCGTGGCGGCAGTGACCAGGAGGCCTTGATTGGTGCAAATGTTCGAGGTGGCCTTGGAGCGGCGGATGTGCTGCTCACGCGCCTGCAGGGTCAACGTATAGCCGACATTGCCATCCAGGTCGAGCGTCTTGCCCACGATTCTCCCGGGGAGTTGTCGGACATGGGCCTGCTTGCAGCACAAAAAGCCCAGATAGGGACCGCCTGACGCGAGCGGGATGCCGAGGGGCTGCCCCTCGCCGCAGGCGATGTCGGCGCCGGTTCCGCCCCAGTCACCGGGTGGCGCGATCAGGGCCAGCGCGACCGGGTTGACGACGCCGACCACGAGCGCATCGCGGGCATGCGCCCAGTCCGTGAGGATATCGACATCTTCGAGCACGCCGAAGAAGTTGGGCTGTGGGATCACGAGGGCCGCGAAGGGGTCGGTCGCGACGGCCTCCAGTTGTTCGATCGATGTGTGTCCGCCGGCGTGGTCGAACGGGACCTCGACGAGCTCAATGCCCTGGTTTCGGACAATGCTCTGCACGGTGCGCCGATAAAAGGGGTGGACGCCCCGGGGCATCAACACGCGCTTGACACTGACCCGGCGATTGGCCCTGACGGCCATCAGCACGGCCTCGGCCAGTGCCGAGCCGCCGTCGTAGAGCGACGCGTTGGAGACGTCCATGCCCGTCAACGCGGTCATCATGGATTGGAACTCGTAGAGCACCTGCAACGTCCCCTGGCTGGCCTCGGCCTGGTATGGGGTATAGGCGCTGTAGAACTCCCCGCGGGTGGTCAGCTGCCACACCGCGGCCGGGATGTGGTGCTCGTAGGCGCCGGCGCCGATGAAACACTGCGCCTGGCCGTCGTCATGGGCGCGCGCCTGCATCAGCCGGCCGATCTCCATCTCCGAGATGCCGGCAGGGATGCCGTCGAGCTGGCCTGCACGCAGCGCGTCCGGGATCTCGTCGAACAGCTCGTCGATCGTGTCGACGCCGACCGTCGCGAGCATGGCCGAAACGTCTTCCGCGGTGTGAGGAATGAAGGGCATCGGATATCCCGAGGTTCGGTTGCCTGATTGTTGCGTCCTGTCGGCAGGACGCCGCCTGCCATCGCGCCGCGGGCGGACCCGATCTCTTTAACCGGCCGGCCAAACGCGACGCCCGGCGACCGGCCGGCATGTGAAAATGACCCGGACCGCGCCGCGGGCCCGCGACGTGGCTCGCCCCGCGGGGCCCGTCAGGCCTCGGCGTCGAGCGCCGCCTGGTAGCCAGCGGCGTCGAGCAGGCTCTCCAGCGCGCCGTCGCCAGCGACCTTCAGCTGGAAGATCCATCCCTCGCCGTAGGGATCGCTGTTGATCGTCTCGGGGGCGTCCGCCAAGGCATCGTTCACGGCGGTCACCACGCCGGCCACCGGGCTATAGATATCGGACGCGGCCTTCACGGATTCAACCACGGCGCATGCCTCCTTGGCAGAGACCTCTCTGCCCACCTCCGGCAGCTCGACGAACACGAGATCACCGAGGGCCTCTTGGGCATGGTCGCTGATGCCGATGGTGACGGTGCCGTCGGCGTTGTTCCTGATCCACTCATGGCTGTCACTGTATCGGAGGTCCGCGGGTATGTTGCTCATTGTGTTCTCCGGGGGCTTTCGGGGGATAGAGATCCTGCGCACATGGGTTTTTCGGTCAGTGAGGTGCGTCGCTCCTGCCCGAGATCAAGGCGCGGCGACGGGCGAGGGCGAATTGGATCGCGAGGGGTCGAACGCCACGATCGGGTGCGAGAGGCGTGCATCGAAGCGGAAAATCCATGTGTGATGGGTACGGACCAGGCTGAACGGTTGGGCGCGGGTCGGTGCGGCGTGTTCTCGGCGCCAGCCACCCGGGACCGCCGCGGATGGGGCGATTGCGGTCGATTGGCCCCGATCCTCTGTGCTCATGGCGTTCGGTGTCGTCGAGCGGCGGTCTGCATCGCGGGATCACAAGGCGATCTTGACCTGACCCTGTCGCACGAAGGGGGGAGAGACGATGCGGGCGGCGACGGGTTTGCCGCGAATCGCCACCGCACATTCCTCGCCAACAAGGGTGCCGTCGACCGGTGCGACCCGAGCCAGCGCAATGGAGCGCTCGAGCGTTGGGGCGAATCCGCCGGAGGTGACCTCACCAATCGGCAGGCCACCGACGAGGACCGGCTGGTGGCCGCGCAGCACGCCGCGCCCAAGCAGCAGTAACCCGACAAACCTTGGCAGATCGGCATCGGCGCGCCTGGCCTCCAGCGCCGAGCGACCGATGAACGCCCGGGTCTCCGGCTCCCAGGCCACGGTCCAGCCCAGCCCGCTTTCGAGGGGGCCGTTTTGCTCGTCCATGTCCTGTCCGTAGAGGTTCATGCCCGCCTCGAGGCGCAGCGTGTCGCGGGCGCCGAGGCCACAGGGCGCGACGCCCGCGTCGATGAGCCCGCGCCACAGCGAAACGGCCTGCTCGGCAGGAAGCATGATCTCGAAGCCGTCCTCACCCGTGTAGCCGGTGCGCCCGATGAACCAGTCGTCGCTTTCCGTGGCAAAGAACGGCGGCAGCGCCATCGCCGCGGCGCGCGCGTGCCCGGGAAGCAGCGCGACGGCCTTGCCGCGGGCGTGCGGCCCTTGCACGGCGAGCATGGCCAGGTCGTCGCGGGGGGTGATCCTGACCTCGAATGGCCCTGCCTGCGCCCTCATCCAGGCCAGGTCCTTGCTTGCGCTCGCGGCATTGACCACGACACGATAGCCTTGCGCGGCGCGGTCGTAGACGATCAGGTCGTCGACAACACCGCCCTGGTTGTTGAGCATGCAGCTATACAGGGCCTTGCCTGGACTCTGGAGCCGGTTGACGTCGTTGGCCAGGAGCCGCTGCAGGAATGCCTTGGCCCCTGCTCCGGCGATATCCACGGGCCGCATGTGGGATACGTCGAACTGACCCGCATCCCGGCGTACGGCATGATGCTCGCTGATCTGAGAACCGTAATGCAGCGGCATGTCCCAACCGCCGAAGGGGACGATGCGTGCACCAAGACGCTGATGTTCTGCAAAAAGCGGTGTTCTCGATGCCATCCGGTGCTCGCATGCTCGTGGGAGTGTGAATCGTCGGGGCAACCGCGCCGCGACGGCCGCGCCCGGCCAGGCTGCCGTTGGAGAGATTGGCCCGGCCCTCGCGGGTACGCCCGCGGCCGGGTCTTGGCCGGCCCTGGCGCGGAGCCAAACGCCCCGGCGCCCGACCCAAATTGGGGCTAATCCCTTGCAGCCGCGACTATAAACGCAGCCTTCGGGAATGCCAAGGAAGGCTCATTGCTCCTGCTTATGTCCGGGCATCAGCGGCTCGCCGCAGCGCCGGCACAGATAGCGCTGCCCGCGCGACACCCGATTGTGGCGAATGCTCGTCAGGCGGTGACTGCTGCACCCGCAGTGATAGGGGAACAGGCGCACCTGGCGCGCCTCGAGTCCGCTGACGTCGTAGCCGTGGCAACGATCGGGCCTGGCGCCAAACTGACGCATGATGTCCTGCCATTCCGGCCCATGCGGCCGAATGGTACGGCCGTAGAGTCGGTAGGCCACGTAATGGGCCGTCTCATGGGGTACGGTGCGTCTGAGGAAGTCGGCGCCGTGCCGAGTCAATAGTGCGCCGTTATAGCGGATGAGGCAGTGTCCGGCTCGGTCCACGCGAAACTGGCCCGCGCTTTGGCCGCGCAGATCAAAGCGAATCTCGGGCGCGTGCATGGCCGTTGACGTGGCGCGTGCGGCCTGCTCCAACAGCTTCAGTGTCAGCGCGCGGGCCTCGGTGGCTAGGCTGGTTGCACCCGCCGGGTGCGTCGGGGGCGGGCTCGGCGTCATGGCGTCCTGTCTCTCGCTGGGCGGTTTGGCTGGCGCCGTTGTCGGCGAGTCCTGGCCTCGCGGGGATGGGATCGGGCGGGCCTGGCCGGGAATTACACAGGTCCTCGCGGTCCGCTGTCCAGTTCCGTGCGGTGACCGGTTCCGGGACGGGCATGGACGCGCAAGGGTGCCCGCGCCCCGGCACCGGGTGTCGGCGGGGATGGCGCGTGATGCGCTTGCGTGGTCGCGGTCTTTGGACTAGACTTCCAGCGCTTAGATATACGGCTCTGCAATCGTCCGTTGCAGCGCGCGAGGTACGCCCCGTTATCGGGGTTTTTTTTGGTCACGAATCCTGGGCCTCTGGCCCATTTTTTGTTTCTCGAAGCAACTTTCTCGACCCGAGCTGCAACCATTACCAACCCCGATGCGTTCCGCCGATCCAAAGCTGACGGCGCTTGTGCGATCCGTCGTCGAGCCAATGGGCTACGAGCTCGTGGGCGTCGAGTACGCGCAGATGGGCCCGCGCTCGGCGGTCCTGCGGGTCTATATCGACCATGTCGAGGGCATCACCCTGGACGACTGTGCGGCCGTCAGCCACCAGCTCAGCGGTGTGCTCGACGTCGAGGATCCGCTGCCGGGCCACTACGACCTGGAGGTCTCGTCGCCGGGGCTCGATCGGCCGCTGTTCGACATCGAGCAGTTCCAGCGCTTTGTTGGCGCCCGTGTCCGGGTGCGGCTGGCGGTCAAGATCGGGGGGCGACGCAATTTCGAGGGTGTGCTGCGCGGGGCCGACGCCGACGGCGTGCGTCTGGAGATCGATGGCGAGGCGCACATACTGCCGTTGGATCGCATCGACAGTGCACGTCTGGTGCCCGAATTCTGACCGCGGGAATGACGCATGAGTAAAGAGATCCTACTAGTCGTCGAGGCCGTCTCGAACGAAAAAGACGTACCCAGAGACATCATCTTCGAGGCGATGGAGGCAGCGCTCGCCTCGGCGACACGCAAGAAGCACGGCGGCGACATCGATGTGCGCGTGTCGATCAACCGCGTGTCAGGCGAATATGAGACCTATCGCCGCTGGGAGGTGGTCGAGGACCAGGACGGCGAGCCGCTCGAGGCCCCGGCGCGTCAGATGACCCTGTCCGCCGCCCAGGAGCTGGACCCGACCCTCGAGCTGGGCGGCTTCATTGAGGAGCGGATCGAATCCGAGCTCTTCGGGCGCATCGCGGCGCAGACGGCCAAGCAGGTCATTGTGCAAAAGGTGCGCGAGGCCGAGCGCGCCAAGATCGTCGAGGCGTTCAAGGTGCGTGAGGGCGAGCTCATCACCGGCATCGTGAAGAAGGCCGAGCGGGGCACCATCGTGCTCGATCTTGGCGGGAACGCCGAGGCGCTCGTGCCCCGCGACCAAGTCATCCCGCGCGAGTCGGTGCGCGCGGGCGACCGTCTGCGCGGCCTTCTCTACGAGGTCCGCGCCGAGCCCAAGGGGCCGCAGCTATTCATCAGCCGCACCGCCCCGGAGCTGCTGATCGAGCTGTTCAAGCTCGAGGTGCCCGAGGTCGGGGAGGGGACCGTCGAGATCTATGCGGCCGCCCGCGATCCGGGGCTGCGCGCCAAGATCGCGGTTCGCACCCGTGACCCGCGGATCGACCCGGTCGGCGCCTGCGTCGGTATGCGCGGCTCGCGGGTGCAGGCCGTCTCCAACGAGCTCAACGGCGAGCGTGTCGACATCATCCTGTGGGACGAGAATCCGGCCCAGTTCGTTATCAATGCGATGTCGCCGGCCGATGTGGTCTCGATTGTCATCGACGAGGACGCCGGCAGCATGGATGTCGCCGTGAAGGAGGAGAACCTGCCTCAGGCCATCGGCCGTAGCGGACAGAACGTGCGCCTGGCCGGCCAGCTCACTGGCTGGCAGCTCAACGTGATGAGCGAAGAGGACGCGGTGGCGAAGAGCGAGGAGGAGGGCCAGCGCATGGTCGAGGCCTTCATGGAGCAGTTGCAGATCGGCGAAGACATTGCTGCCGTGCTGGTCGAGGAGGGATTCACAACGGTCGATGAGGTCGCCTACGTTCCCGTCGCGGAGTTGCAGAGCATCGCGGAGCTCGATGACGCGCTGATCGAGCAGCTGCGCGAGCGGGCCAAAGACGCGTTGGTCACCCGGGCTATCGCCAATGAAGAGGACCTCGACGCGCAGCCCTCGGCGGACCTGCGGGCGATGGCGGGAATGGACGAGACCCTCGCCTTCGCCCTGGCGCGCAGAGGTGTCATCACCATGGAAGACCTCGCCGAGCAGTCGGTCGACGAGCTCATGGAGATCGACGGCATGGACGAGGACTGGGCGGCGCAATTGATCATGAAGGCCCGCGAGCCCTGGTTCGCCGAGTCGAAACCGGACTAGCTTGGAGAGGTGGACATGAGTAGCGATGTAACGGTTAAACAGCTCGCGACGACGGTCGGTATCCCGGTCGAGCGACTCCTCGCACAGCTTCACGAGGCGGGTATTGGCGCCAACGACGCCGAGACCATGATCACCGAGCAGGAGAAGTTGAAACTGCTCGCCTGGTTGCGGCGCAGTCATGGTCGGCGGGAGGGCGAAACCGACAACGCGGCCGCCAGCCCCGATCGGGTGACGCTGCAGCGCAAGTCGCACACCGAGCTGCGTCAACAGGGTACGGCCGCGCGGCCCGCGGCGCCGACCGGTCGCCCGGCGGCGAGCCGCCCAGCGCCCCCGCAGCGCGCGGCCAAGACCGTGAGCGTCGAGGTCCGGCGCAAGCGCACCTACGTGAAGCGCGCCGAAGCGGACGTGACTGCTCCGGCGCGCCCGGTGCGGCGGCCCGAACCGGCGCCGCAGGGTGTCAGCAGTGCGCGCGGCAGACGGACCCTCGTCGATGATCAGCGCCGCCGCGCCGAGCTCGAAGCCAGGCGGGCGGAAGAGGATGCGCGTCGTCTGGCCGAGCGCGAGGAGCTCGAGCGCAAGGCCAAGGAGGACGAGGCCCGCCGTCGCGTCGAGGACGAAGAGCGCCGGAGGCTCGAAGAGGAGGCACGCGTGCTGCGTGAGCAGCAGGCCGCCAAGGAGGCTGCCGAGCGGATCGCCGAGGAGCCGGAGACGTCGGAGGAGCCGATCGCGGTTGGCGAGCCTGTGGCCGCCGCACCGAGCAAGCCGGGGCGTCCGGCTGGCGCCAAGCCCAAGGCCGGGGCTAAACCTTTCAAGCCAAAAGAAGAAGAGGACGAGGCGGCCCTGCCAAGGGGTGGCAAGAAGCTGCCGGAGCGCGAGGAAAAGGAGAAGATCATCAAGAAGGGCCCGCGCAAAGAGACGGCGCGTGCGCGCCCCTCCGACGCCGGCTACGAGGAAGAGGGTGGCGGCGTCATCACGCGCGCCGGGGCGCGGCGTCGACGCAAGGCGGGCAAGCCACAGCTGCAGGACAAGCACGGTTTTCAGCGGCCCACCGCGCCCGTGGTGCGCGAGGTCGAGATCCCGGAGTCCATCACGGTGGGCGAGCTTGCGGCGCGCATGTCGGTGAAGGCAGCCGAGGTGATCAAAGAGCTGTTCAAACAGGGCTTGATGGTTACGATCAACCAGGCACTGGATCGCGATACGGCGACCCTGCTCGTGGAGGAGATGGGCCACAAGGCGATCGAGGCGCAGACGCAGGACGCCGAGGACAATCTGCTGGCGTTCCTCGAGGCCGAGAATGAGCAGATCGAGCGTCTGCCGCGTCCGCCGGTCGTGACCATCATGGGCCACGTCGACCACGGCAAGACCTCATTGCTGGACTACATCCGACGGACGAAGGTCGCGGCCGGTGAGGCGGGCGGCATCACGCAGCACATCGGTGCCTACCATGTCGAGACCGACAAGGGCACCATCTGTTTTCTCGATACCCCTGGCCATGCCGCCTTCTCGGCGATGCGGGCCCGTGGCGCCGAGGTCACCGATCTGGTCATCCTGGTGGTCGCCGCCGATGACGGGGTCATGCCGCAAACGGTCGAGGCGATTCAGCACGCCCGGGCCTCGAAGGTGCCGCTCGTGGTTGCCGTGAACAAGATGGACAAGCCCGATGCCCATGCTGACCGGGTGATGCAGGAGCTCACGCAACATGAGGTGGTCGCGGAGGAATGGGGTGGCGACACCATGTTGATCAGGGTGTCGGCCAAGACCGGCGAGGGTGTCGATGACCTGCTCGATGCGGTGCTGCTTCAGGCCGAGGTGTTGGAGCTCAAGGCCGCGGTCACCGGCTCGGCCCATGGCGCGATCGTCGAGTCGAGCCTCGAGAAGGGGCGCGGTCCGGTGGCCACGGTGCTGGTGCAGTCGGGCACGCTGAGCGTGGGCGACACCATCGTCAGCGGCGCGGAGTATGGCCGGGTGCGCGCGATGTTTGACGAGAACGGCCGGCCGGTGAAGAGTGCCGGTCCATCCATCTCGGTGCAGGTGCTTGGCTTGTCGGGTGCCCCGAATGCGGGCGACGATGTCATCGTCGTGGTCGACGAAAAGCGCGCCCGCGAGGTGGCGGAGCTGCGCCAGGATCGGGAGCGCCTGTCGAAGATCGAGGAACAACGCGGTGCGAGCCTCGATCAACTCTTCGTGCAGCTCAAATCCGGTGAGCAAAAGAGCGTTAACCTCATTCTCAAGGCCGACGTGCAGGGCAGTGTCGAGGCCCTCAGGGAGAGCCTGCTAAAGCTCTCCAACGACGAGGTCAAGGTGGTCGTCGTTGCATCGGGGGTTGGTGGCATTACCGAGTCGGATGCGAACCTCGCGGTGACCTCCAATGCCATCCTCCTTGGCTTCAACGTCCGCGCGGACGCCGCGGCACGCCGTGTGGTCGAGGAGAAGGGTCTGGATCTGCGTTATTACTCGATCATCTACGAGCTGATCGACGACGTGAAGAAGGCCATCTCCGGCCTGCTCAGCCCGGTGGTCACCGAGGAGATCATCGGGATGGCCCAGGTACGCGATGTGTTCCGTTCGTCGAAGTTCGGCGCCGTCGCCGGGTGCATGGTCACCGAGGGTTCCATCAAGCGCAACAATCCAATTCGCGTGCTGCGCGACAACGTGGTGGTCTTCGAAGGCTCGCTGGAGTCCCTGCGCCGGTTCAAGGACGACGTTGCGGAGGTCAAGGCGGGGATGGAATGCGGCATTGGTGTCAAGAATTACAACGACGTCAGGGCCGGAGACCAGATCGAGGTGTTCGAGCGCACCGAGCGGGCTCGGCAGTTGTGATGAGCCCGCCGCGCCGAGTCCATGAATCGGGGCCGCCAGCCGGGGTGCGCGCATGAGTCGCGGCAATGCGCGTGAGTTCAATCGCAGCGAGCGGGTGGGCACGGATCTGTTGCGCGACCTGGCGCTCATCCTGCGGGCGGGGGTCAAGGATCCGCGGCTGGGCGATATCACGCTGCAGGAGATTCGCGTCAGCCGTGATCTGGCCCACGCCAAGGTCTTCTTCACCTGTTTCCCCATGGACGAGGGTGGCGAGGTCCAGGAGCGGCTGTTGAACGGTCGTCTGGCGGGATTTCTGCGCAGCGAGCTCTCACGCCGCTCACGGCTGCGCACGGTGCCCCAGCTGCACTTCGTGCACGATGTCTCAGTCCGCCACGGCGAGCAACTGTCCGCGCTGATCGACAAGGCCGTCGACGACGACGCCCGCACGGCTGGCCCGCCCTCGACCGAAGCCGCTCAGTAGCCACACCCCCGGAACGATCAATATGGCACGACGACGCCCCCAGGGCCGCAACGTCAGCGGCATCCTGTTGCTGGACAAGCCTTCAGGCATCTCATCCAATCACGCCCTGCAGCAGGTCAAGCGTCTGTATAACGCGTCCAAGGCAGGCCATACCGGCAGCCTCGACCCCCTTGCAACCGGGCTGCTGCCGCTGTGCCTTGGCTACACGACCAAGTTTTCCAGCTTTCTGCTCGACGCGGACAAACGCTATCGCGTCCGGGTGCGTCTCGGTGTGAGCACCACCACCGCCGACGCCGAGGGTGAGGTCGTCGATACCCGTCCGACCGATGGTGTCACCGAGGCGGCCTTACGGGAGGTCATGGCCGGTTTTCTCGGTAATATCGAGCAATTGCCACCGATGTATTCGGCCGTCAAGCATCAGGGGCAGCGGCTGTACAAGCTCGCGCGCGAGGGCAAGGAGGTGGAGCGCACGCCGCGGGCGATTCGGATCTACGCCCTCGACCTGCTTGACTTCCAGCTGCCCGAGATCGAGCTGGACGTGCACTGTTCCAAAGGCACCTATGTGCGGACGCTGGCCGAGGACATCGGCAACCGGCTCGGCTGCGGCGGACACGTCTGCGCCCTGCGCCGCAGCGGAGTTGGGCCCTACGTGGAAGGCACGACCCGCTTCGTCACCCTGGACGAGCTCCAGGCCTTGGTCGAGCAGGCACCCGATGCGCCGAGCGCCTTTGCCGCGCTGGGCGCGCTGTTGCTCCCGCTCGACAGCGTGCTCGCGCATTGCCCAGCGGTGCGATTGTCCGCGGATGCAGCCTTTTACCTGGCGCAAGGACAGGCGGTACTGGTACCCCAGGCGCCCACCGAGGGCATGGTGCGGCTCTACGACCTGTCGGACCAATTCGTCGGCATCGGTGTGATACTCGATGATGGCAAGGTCCAGCCCAAGCGACTGATATGAAGGGGCGGTGCGAAGGGGCGGACTGGCCGATTCCGGCGACGTGGCGGTTCCAATCGATGACGGATGACCGTAAAATTGCGCGCCACGACGGGTCCGGTCCGGTTGGGCGATTGCCGGAGAATCTCGTACCCGATGAGGCCGGATAGCGGCTCGCCTTCGCGGAGCATCGCCACGAGCAGAGCCGGGCGATGTGCGTGGCCGTGCGACAACGAAGGCGGGCGCCAAGACAAGTCAGCTGGCATGAGATTTGACAGACATCGTCTTATTGCGCGGACCTAGGCTCGTTGGACAGGTTTCGTCCCGCCTTGGAGCCCCGGCGATGTGTGTCGTGGGGCTGAATCGGATATGGGTTCGTGGTGAGCCACCTTTTTGTTGCAAGCCCCGAGCAGGCGCGTCCCGGGTCCATTCAGAGTCTGGGTCGCGGCAAAGCCGATTACGCGCCCAACGGCCTGCCGCCGTCTGTTTCGACGGGCCATGCACGGCCCGCACGGGAAACGCTGATTTCATCCATCCATGGGCAGAATCAGCTCGCAATCCGGGAAGCATGATTCCCGGATTTTTCTGTTTTCAGCGGCTCAGGGTCGTTGAAAGAGGATGGGCCTGACTTGGCCCGCACCGGAAAGGCTTTGATCAGCGTTTCCTTAACTGGCCCGACCCCCTGAAGTCATTGTCGGGGTGGTCAGCAGCGCCCCCGTATGGCGGCGATGAATGGGCTTTATCAGCATCCCACAGCATGGGAGGAGACAGCCAATGACCATGACCGCAGAACAAAAACGCCAAGTCGTCGAAGAGCATGCCCGCGGGCCGAACGACACGGGTTCTCCCGAGGTGCAGGTCGCGCTGCTGACGGCGCGCATCAAGGATCTCACCGGCCACTTTGCCGCCCACAAGCATGATCATCATTCCCGTCGCGGGTTGGTGAGGATGGTCAATTCCCGGCGCAAGTTGCTCGACTATCTCAAGGGTAAGGATGTAGACCGTTACCGGTCCCTGATCCAGAAGCTCGGTTTGCGCAGATAAGGGTAGCGATAGGCGCGCCCATCATGGCAGCGCTGGCAACTGCACGGCAGCAAGGGGTGCCGCCGCGTTCGGCGGCCCCTTGCCGGCGGGCTCCTCCTGCCCGTCGATCTCGGGCGTCCCGGAGTGAAACCCGCCATGCAAACGGCCATCGGGCCGTGGGCAGCGGTTGCGTCGCCACTATTCAACCCCCGAACCAATGGCCGCGTCGATCCCGACCCTGAGGCCGGAGCAGGCGCCGACCCAGCGGGCGACCACAGACCCTCGAGGACTTAACTCAGTGAACCCTATCAAGAAGACATTCCAGTACGGCGATCAGACTGTGACCCTGGAGACTGGCGAGATCGCTCGCCAGGCCGATGGCGCCGTGATGGTGAATGTCGACGACACCGTGGTGCTGGTCACCGTGGTCGTTGACAAGCGCGCCACCGAGGTCAAGGACTTCCTGCCGCTGACCGTCGACTACCAGGAGAAGACCTATGCGGCCGGGCGTATCCCGGGTGGCTTCTTCCGGCGTGAAGGTCGTCCCAGCGAGACCGAGATCCTGACCTCGCGGCTGATCGACCGGCCAGTGCGACCGCTGTTCGCGGATGGATTTGGCCGCGAGGTACAGATCATCGCCACCGTGAAGTCGCTCAATCCGGCGGTCAACCCGGAGGTCCCGGCGATGATCGGCACCTCGGCCGCGCTGGCGGTATCCGGTCTGCCGTTCAATGGTCCGATCGGTGCAGCCCGGGTTGGCTACAAGAATGGCGAGTATCTGCTCAACCCCGCAATGGTCGGACTTAACCCCGACAGTGACCTGGACCTGATCGTGGCCGGCACCGCGAATGCGGTACTGATGGTCGAATCCGAGGCGCGCGGCCTGTCCGAGGACGTGATGCTCGGTGCGGTCCTGTTTGGCCATGAGCAGATGCAGGTCGCGATTCAGGCGATCAGCGAGCTCGCCGCCGAGGTCAACAAGCCCCCATTTACCTGGACCCCGGCATCGAGTGATCCGGAGCTGGCGGCGGCGGTGGAGTCCGCGGCCGCCGGACGTCTCGGCGAGGCCTACCTCATCAAGGAAAAGATGGAACGCTATGCCGCACTGGATGCGATCCGGATGGAGCTGTACGCGACCCTCAGCGGGCCCAACTCGCCCTGGACGCAGCCGCAGGTCTACGGTGCCATCGAAAAGCTGGAAAAGAAGATCGTGCGGGGTCGCATCCTGGCGGGTGAGCCGCGCATCGACGGGCGCGACACCGCGACCGTGCGCCCGATCACGATCCGCACCGGTGTGCTGCCGCGCACGCATGGCTCGGCGCTGTTCACGCGCGGTGAGACCCAGGCCCTGGTGGTCACAACCCTGGGCACCGAGCGCGATTCGCAGATCATTGATGCGCTCGAGGGTGAGCGCCGCGAACCGTTCATGCTGCACTACAACTTCCCGCCCTTTTGTGTGGGCGAGACCGGGCGGGTCGGCAGCCCGAAGCGCCGCGAGATCGGCCACGGACGTTTGGCCAAGCGCGGTGTCCTGGCCGCCATGCCGGGACTCGACGAGTTCCCCTATTCGGTGCGCGTGGTCTCCGAGATCACGGAGTCCAACGGCTCCAGCTCCATGGCCAGCGTCTGTGGCACGAGCCTGTCGCTGATGGACGCCGGGGTGCCTATCAAGGGCCCCGTCGCGGGTGTGGCCATGGGGCTGATCAAGGAAGACGACCGTTTCGCCGTGCTAACCGACATCATGGGTGATGAGGATCACCTCGGCGATATGGATTTCAAGGTGGCTGGCACCGAGTCCGGCATCAACGCGCTGCAGATGGACATCAAGATCGAGGGTATCACCCGCGAGATCATGGAGACCGCGTTGGCTCAGGCCAAGCATGGCCGCATGCACATCCTCGGCGAGATGAACAAGGTCATCGATCACCACCGCGCCGAGATGTCCGAGCACGCCCCGCGTATTATCGAGTTCAAGATCCATCCCGAGAAGATTCGCGATGTCATCGGCAAGGGCGGTTCCACCATTCGGTCGATCACGGAAGAGACTGGCGCCACCATCGACATCAATGATGATGGCGTCGTGAAGATCTTCTCGGTTCAGAAGAGTGCCGGAGAAGAGGCCAAGAAGCGGATCCGTCTGATCACGGCGGATGTCGAGTTGGGCAAGATCTACGAGGGCAAGGTAGCCCGCCTGATGGACTTTGGCGCGTTCGTGACCATCCTCCCCGGGCGCGATGGCCTGGTGCACATCTCCCAGATCTGCGAAGAACGTGTTCAGAGCGTGTCAGATAAGCTCAAGGAGGGCGATGTCGTTCGGGTCAAGGTGCTGGAGGTCGATAAGCAGGGCCGCATTCGCTTGAGCATGAAGGCATTGACCGACGACGAGCGCCTGTCCACCGGCTGAGATCGCGCTTAGGCGATTACCGGAACATCTCGTACCCGCTGAGGCCGGATTGCGGTTCGCCTTCGAGGCGCATCGCCACGCGCAGAGCCGGGCGATGTGCGTGGCCGTGCGACAACGGATGCGGGCGTCAAGACGAGTCAGCCGGGATGAGATTGGACAGAAATCGCCTAAGCTCGCAAAGAGCCGAGCCAGTCAGCGGTTGCCGTCGCGCCCGAATGGGCCGATGGGTGGCCGCTCGATCGGCGTTTCCCCAGGGCCGCCCCGTCGGTTGATCCGGCTGGGCGCCACGTCTGGGTCTGTCAGCAATCTACCCATTTCAGTCATGCATGAGCACGACCCCGGACAGCGCCGCGCGCTGTCCGGGGTCTGCCGGTTTGGCATGTTTGGGCGTGTTCTGCCCCGGGATCCCCGTCGGTTGCGAAGGGATCGGGCAGGCGTACCGGATCGCAAGCGCCGGGGCTGGCACCGCGGGAGGCCGGGGCCGTCATGGGTCTTACCAGACGGGCGATGAATGGCCCGGCATTTCGAGCGCAATCCAGGGACTCAGATTTGCCGGATTTCCCGCCGACCTCTTCCGAGGCGCGAGGAATTCATTGCCTCCTCAGCTATCGCCGTCGCGTGCCTGTTCCCGGGTGGCCACGCGTGGCTCGACGCCGTTGCCAGCCCTGGCCAACGCGGTACGTAGCTTGTGGCCGGTCCCGGCCGGTACCAGGACGCGGTGGGGACCATCGGGGGCGGTCTTGCCACGTTTGAGTCCGGGATTGAGGTCGCGCAGCGTCTTGACCGACACCCCGCAGGCGCGGGCCGCCCGGTCGAGGTCGATCTGGCTGCGGGCCTCCACCAGCTCCAGCGCCGGCCGATTGGCGATGGCGGGTATGGGCAGACCATGGCGGTCGGCGGATCGCACCAGGTTGGCGACCGCCAGGAACTTCGGCACATACGCCTCGGTCTCGGCCGGCAGGTCGAGCGACCAGAAGTCGGTCGGCTTGCCACGGCGCCTGTTGGCCTCCTGCGCCGATCGGACCCTCGCCGGACCGCAGTTGTATGCCGCGATCGCGAGCGCCCAGTCGCCACCGAGCTCCTGATGCAGCTGGGCGAGGTAGCTTAGTGCACCGCGGGTGGAGGCGACGATGTCGTTGCGACCGTCGTACCAGCTGTTTTGCTTCAAACCCATCTCGTTGCCGGTATATGGCATGAACTGCCACATGCCGGTGGCCGCGACGGGAGAGATGGCGCGCGGGTTATAGCGACTCTCGATCTCGGGGAGCAGCGCCAGTTCGATCGGCATGTGCCGGCGCTCGATCTCGCCGATGATCATGTGCAGATACGGCCGGGCGCGACGGGACAGCGCTGTGAGATACTGTGGGTCGCTCTTGAGTGAGCGCAGCGCCCGGTCCACCCGTTCATTGTGTGCGATGTCTAGGCTGCGGCCGTGGCGGATGCGGTCCCAGAGGTCATGGCCTGATCCAGCGTGGGATGCGATGCCCGGGCCCTCGCCGATGATGCGGATGTCCGTGGCCGGGCGCACATAGCCGTATTCCCGGGCGGAGACGGACCGCGCGCCCCCAAATGATTCCCCGTTGCCGTGTCCGGGACCAGCTGGCGCGGAGGCACAGCCGCCGAGCGCGACGAGACTCAGCGCAAGAAGGCTCGCGCTGAGGTCGGTGTGTCGGAACAGCGGGGTGCAAAGGGTTTTCAGCATGACTTGGCGCCCGTGTCTTAATGAAGGCCCTTCTCGACGAGACAGGCTTTTGTCGAGAGACTGTTGAAGTTAGCTGTTTTTTGTTCAGGCCAACGCGACGAAATATACGGGAAAACCCTTTCTTATTCCATGCCATGAGCGAGTGCAAACGAACTACACCGGCGAGCCCGCGCCGCGGCGCGAGACCGGGCAGGCCCCTTCGCGATGCCCGGAAATGCCCATGAGCGACTGCGATAAGCGCGATGGCGAGCCGCTGGCTGTGCTCGCGCAGTGGTATCGGACGCCACTGGGGCGGCGCCTAGCGGAGGCCGAATCGATCTGCCTGGAGCGGATGCTGGAAGACAGCTTCGGCCACTATCTGCTGCAGGTAGGACTGCCGGACCGGTTCGCCGACGCGGTGCGGGTAAGCCGGATCCGACACCATCTCCGGGTCAATCCCGTGGCATTCCACGCCGGGGAAAACGGGGCGCGGATGCAGGCGAACCCGGGAAGTCTGCCGATCCTCTCCGATAGTGTTGACGCGGTCCTGCTGCCCCATACGTTGGATTTCAGCACCGACGTGCACGCCGTCCTGCGTGAGGCCGAGCGGGTCCTGATTCCCGAGGGGCGGCTGTTGATCTTCGGATTCAACCCCTTGAGCACATGGGGCCTGTGGCGGACATTGCCGCGGCGTCGGCGACGCGTGCCTTGGTGCGGTGAGATGCTCACGCTATTTCGCGTGTGCGACTGGTTGAAGTTGATTGGCTTCCAGATCGAGATCAGGGATACGCTGATGTTCCGAGCGCCCTCGCGGCGAGCCTACGGGGCGCGACTCGACTGGCTCGACCGACTCTGCGGGCGATGGTGTCCGGCGCTCGGCGGGGTCTACGCGATACGCGCGGTCAAGCGCGTGTCGACGCCGACGCCCCTTCGCCCGAGCTGGACGTCGCGACCGGTCATGCTGCCTGGTCGGACGGTGGAGCCGACCGCTAGAGAGGGAAGACATGCCTGATCTGATCGAGATCTTCACCGACGGGGCTTGCAAGGGCAATCCGGGCCCAGGCGGATGGGGGGCGTTGTTGCGCTGCGGCGAGCACGAGAAGGAGCTCCATGGTGGCGAGCATCAAACGACGAACAATCGCATGGAGCTCATGGCCGTCATTCAGGCCCTCGAGGCGCTCAAGGCTCCCCGTCGGGTGCGGATCACCGTCGACTCGCAGTACGTCAAGCAGGGCGTGGAGAGCTGGATGGCGCGCTGGAAGCGCAATGGCTGGCGCACGGCCTCACGCGCGCCGGTCAAGAACCAGGACCTGTGGCAACGCCTCGACCGCGCCCTTGCGGGCCACGAGGTGGGCTGGCATTGGGTCCGCGGCCACAGTGGGCACAAGGACAACGAGCGGGTCGACCAGCTCGCCAACCGCGGCATCCCGTCAAGATCCCATCCAGCCGAGGGCTGATCAGCCAATGCGTCAGATCGTGCTTGATACGGAGACGACGGGCCTCGAGCCTGCCGCGGGCCATCGCATCATCGAGATCGGCTGCGTCGAGCTCCTCGAACGTCGCGTCACGCGCCATAGCTTCCACCGGTATCTGCAGCCGGATCGCGAGATCGACACCGGCGCCAGCGCGGTACATGGTATCTCCAACGAGTTCCTGCTGGACAAGCCGCGCTTCTGCGAGATCGCGGAAGACTTCCTGGAGTACGTCCGCGGCGCCGAGTTGATCATCCATAACGCGCCGTTCGATGTCGGTTTCCTGAATCACGAGCTGGCACTCTGGCGCGAGGACCACCCCCCCATCGAATCGGTCTGCCACGTGGTCGACACCCTGGTGATGGCCCGGGAGATGCACCCGGGTCAGCGAAACAGCCTCGATGCCCTGTGTCGACGCTACAACATCGACAACGCGCGCCGCGAGCTGCATGGTGCGTTGCTCGATGCCGAGATCCTGGCCGAGGTTTACCTGGCCATGACGGGTGGGCAGGGCAGTCTGCTGCTGGACGGGGAGGGCGAGGCCGCGGGTGGCGTCAACCCGGGTGCCGTGCGCCGTCTGCCCAGCAATCGGGCCGCGTTGCCGGTGATCCGGGCAACAGCAGCCGAGTTGGAGGCCCACGCCCGTCGTCTGGCGGACATCGAGAGGGTCGGCGGAGCATGCCTTTGGTTGTCGGTGTCGGGCAGCGACGCGGCCTGAATGAGGTTACACGACGGGCCGGCAGCCCTCTGACCGGGGACACGATCGGATCAAGATCCGGCCGCCACGGATCGCCTGCTCGGCGGTCTCATTCGGGAGCGGCGAAGACGCTCTGGGGCGGCGTTATCTGGATGTCTTTCTGTTGGAGAAGGACTTCCGCCAGACGCGGACGTTCGGAGAGGCCGATATTTTCTGTTCAGTGCGCTTTTTCGACGACGGTGGATACGGTATACGGGAGATGTAGCCGGATCCGGCGCCGGCACCGGGCGATGCCCCGGGTGGCGTCGCCAAGCCAGACCAGGCTGGCCTTGTTGCCAGGGTCCGGCAACGGCTGGGCCGCGGGCTGAGCGGACGCTGAGGCCGGGGCGCCCGATGTCGGCCATCGAGCCCGCGTCCCGCTTCCGCCTGTTGCTGATCGAGGACGACCCAGGGCGGGAGCAGCGGTGCAGAGCCTGGCTACCGCCGGGGGTGCTGCTTGGCTGGGCACAGTCGGCCGGCACGGCCATGGGTGTCATCCGCCGCGACCGCGGGCACGTCTGGAGCGGGGTCATGCTGGATCATGACCTCGCCCAGCGTGCCCGCACCGATGACGACCTGGAGCTCTCCGGCACGGACGTCGCGCTGGTCCTCATGGAGCACTTCTGCCTCGACATCCCGATCCTCGTCCATTCCACCAACCCGATCCAGGCGTCGCGCGTCGTGCGGCAGTTGGAACGGAAGGGCTTCTCGGTCACGCACATCCCGTACTACGACCTGACCGAGAGGGCGTTCACAGACTGGATGGAGGAGGCGCGCGGGCTCTGGGTGGCCATCAAGGGCGGCTCGCCCTGACGCCACACGCGCATGGGGCGGTGCATTGATCTCGCGTCGCTGGTGGCCACCCATCGCCGCGGAACCTTGCGTTGCCCGGTGCGACTTGCAAGGGCTCGCCAGCTCCGGCTCGATGGCCTTGGCGAGCACCTCGGGGGGCGCCGGCGCGCGGCCGCGTCTGCAACGGGTCGGCTTTCGCCAGCTCGGGTTGTGAAAGGACCTTGAGCGCAGACCCCGGCATGGCGTATCCGCCCCTGTCGACGGTGGCCGTGGCCGTGATCAGTCAACGGGGTCCGCCACCTCGTCCGTGCTCCTTCCTACACCAGAAATCACCGTAGGTCCTTTCGGTTCGTGTGTTGCTCCAATGCCAGGAGGGCGTTGGATCGGCGTTCCGCTAGGTCGTGATGGGTATCTGAAAGGTGCGGCCATTGACCAGGAAGTGCGTGACGATACTTGCAACGTAGCCGAGAGCGATCGCCGGCATCCAGCGCAGATGTCCAAAGAAGGTGTACATGCCCTTCGACTGGCCCATCAACGCCACGCCGGCGGCCGAGCCGATGGAGAGCATGCTGCCGCCGACACCCGCGGTCAGGGTCACTAGCAGCCATTGCCCCTCGGACATGTCGGGGTTCATCGTCAGCACGGCGAACATCACCGGGATGTTGTCGACGATCGCCGAGAGGCACCCGACGAGCACATTTGCCGTGGTCGCGCCAAGGTCACCGTAGGCGACCTCCGACACCAGCTCCAGGTAGCCAATGAAGCCAAGCCCGCCAACACACAGAATCACGCCGTAGAAGAACATCAGCGTGTCCCATTCCGCGCGCGCCACCTTGTTAAAGATGTCGAACGGCATGGTGTCCTCGATCTCTCCGGCCTTGACCGTGGACATCTCCCCGACCTTTTTCAAAAAGTACGCGAAGAATTTCAGGTAGGCCAGGCCGGTCATCATGCCGAGAACCGGTGGCAGGTGGAGGAAATTGTGAAAGCTGACCGCCGTGGCGATCGTGGCCAGGAACAGCAGCACGATGCGTTTGGCACCACGCTTTAGATTGACGACCTCGTCGCGGGGCGCAGGCGTGATGTCCGGAATCGCGCGGTGCATCAGCAGCGCGGGTACCGCGAAGTTGATGACCGATGGGACGAACAGGAGCAGGAAGGTGTAGAAATCGAGGACACCCCGCTGCCAGACCATCAGCGTGGTGATATCGCCGAATGGGCTGAAGGCGCCGCCCGCATTCGCGGCGACGACGATGTTGATGCAGGCGAGCCCAACGAAACGAGGACTTTCGGCGCCAACCGCCATGACCACGGCGCACATCAGCAGGGCGGTGGTCAGGTTGTCCGCCACCGGCGAGATGAAGAACGCCAGCACGCCCGTCATCCAGAACAGCTTGCGGTAGCCGAACCCCTTGCGGACCAGCCACGAGCGCAAGGCCTCGAACACGTTGCGCTCCTCCATCGCGTTGATATAGGTCATCGCGACGAGTAGGAACAGAAACAGCTCCCCGAACTCCAGGATGTTATGGCGGACCGCCTGCTCAGCCGCGTGGGGATCGCCCTCGTGGGTCACGTAGTAGTAGGCGATCAGCAACCAGATGACGCCGGCGGCCAAGACCACCGGCTTGGACTTGCGCAGGTGGGTAAACTCTTCGGCCATTACGAGCGCGTAGGCCACGAAGAACAGGATCAGTGCCGTGATGCCGACCCAGGTCGTGGTCAGGTCGATCCGGGAGGTCACCTCCGATGCGGACAGCATGGATGGCGCGGTCGAAAAGAGCAGGGCGGTCAGCGTGCGTTGTATGGAAAGGTCGTGCATGGGCTTGTCTCGGCGTGGGGCGAGGCGTGCGGCGCAGCCTCTCACCGGACCGGGCTGGGTTCGCTCGCCGCGGGCGGGTTGCGCGTGGCAGGGATTCGCCGGCGCCGCGCGGCGAGGTCGGGGCCCGTCGAGCTGACGGCGGAGCGCGCGGGCCTGGCTAAAAGGCTGTCCGACTTTGGTCGCAATACCCCGAAAAGGCATGAGCCTTAGTCAATAATTGGCCAATATTGGCGCGCTACGTGCCACCTGCCGGTTTTCCGTTCGGCGAAATCGCCAGATTTCACGTGCGAGCGCGTCGAGAACCTAAGTCGGACAGTCTCCTAGCTGGAGTGTTGTCGGTGGCCCGGTGTCGACTGGGCGCCGGCCAGGGATTCGAGGGTCAGAAGGTCCAGCACCTCGACGTGCTTGCGATCGACCTTCAGGATGTGCTCATCCTGGAACCGGGTGAACAGCCGGCTGACCGTCTCCACGGCGAGGCCAAGATAGTTTCCGATCTCGTGGCGCGACATGCTCAGGTAAAAATCCACCGGCGAGAGGCCGCGTTTGCTGAGGCGCTTGGACATGCTCACCAGGAATGCCGCGAGACGCTCTTCCGCATTCTTCTTGCCGAGCAGGAGCAGCATCTCGGTGTCCGCGGCGATCTCCTTGCTGAGCAGGCGATACATCTGGTGCTGCAACGAGGGAATGCAGGTCGACAGCTCCTCGAAACGCTGAAACGGGATCTCGCAGATGGCCGAGGTCTCGAGCACCTTGGCTGAGCAGGTGTGGCAATCCTTGTCGATTGCATCGAGCCCGATGATCTCACCGGGTAGATGGAAGCCCAATACCTGTTCGCCACCCTCCTCGCTTGGTGCATAGGTCTTGACGGAGCCGGTCTTGACGACGTAGAGGGAGCGAAAATGTTCGCCTCCCCGGAAGATGTGGTCGCCGCGGTGTAGCGGGCGGGACCGCTTCACGATGCTGTCGAGGCGTTCGACGTCTTCGGATGCCAGCCCCATCGGGAGGCAGAGCGTCGCCAGCGAGCAGTTCTTGCAGGCTACCCGGATCGTCTCGAAAGAAATGACTTTTCGTTGTGCCAAGGCAGGTGTCCTGTTCGGAAGCGCCCTGTATTCTGAAGCCTTGTTTGACGTCGATCAAGTTGAAACGGGAGCGGCGAGCCAGGGACAGGCTGAACGAGAGCCTGTCCGGTCTGGACCATGGATGGCTCCGGCATGCCCAGTTGCCCGCGTGGCCGAATAGGAAGCGAATCGGGGGCCGCGTTTTGGACGTTGCGAGCCGATCCAATGCCGTGAAGGCATTCGATCGGCGTTTCTCGATCCGTCTCCTGGGGCGCGGGGCCGGGATCCAGACCAGGTCGGGTCCTTGGATCGGGCCTTCGATCCGCCGGGGAGTCGACACAACCGGGCTACCGCCGCCCTGGCTGGATCGCGAGGCCAGGCCGCGCAAAAAAAAGCCGCGCCCAAGGGCGCGGCCTCCGTGTCCACTGGTCTAGGCTGGTCTACTTCGATTCGCCAGCAGCCGGTGCGGCAGGTGCGACGGGGGCAGCGTAGGGCAGGCCGTAGGGCGCGCCATAGCCGTAGCCCGGATATCCGCCCCAACCACCGTACGGGTAGCCATAGCCGTAGTATGGAGCGCCATAGCCGTAGCCATAACCCCGTCCGTAGCCCCGACCATAGCCGCGGCCACCGCCGGACATGCTCATGTTAAAGTCGCCGTAGCCGTCGCCGAACATGTCGTTCCACCAGTCGCCCATGCCACTACCGTAGCCGGGGCCACCCCAGCCCGGGCCGCCCCACCACGCCTGGGCGGGAGTCATCGCGAGGGAAGCGGCGCCGGCAATCGCGGCCACACCAAACACTTTGGCAAACTTACGCATAGTCTGACGCTCCTAAAAGTGTCTTTAACAAAAGTTCAGATTCAACGTCTCGCGCTGTTTCCGTCGGATGGGGGGCGCGAGTCGTTGCGGTCGAGTTGGCCGGCGTGTCGACGAGCGCCTAACGCCGGACCACTCGGCAGTCCGTGCGACACGGACGCGCTCGAGTATACGTGCACCTTTTTTCGATGTGAAGCCTGGCTCCGGAGGTTGTGCACCGGCGGAAAGGACCTCGCCCGGTTGTCGGTCCTGTCACCGCCATTGAGGCCCCCGGGCATATTTGTTAACGTTCCGACCTGTCCGGGTCGCTGCCCAAGCGCTGCCCGTCCCCCTGTCCCCGAACCCGTCCGGCAATGTCCGGGAGATCAAGGAGCGTCGGCGGCGACTACCGTCACGGTAACCCATGACCAGATTTATTTTTATTACCGGCGGTGTCGTCTCGTCGCTGGGTAAAGGTATTGCCTCGGCATCGCTGGGAGCGCTCCTCGAGGCGCGCGGCCTGAAGGTGACGATGATCAAGCTCGATCCGTACATCAACGTCGATCCAGGCACGATGAGCCCGTTTCAGCACGGTGAGGTCTACGTCACCGACGACGGCGCAGAGACCGATCTCGACCTTGGCCATTACGAGCGCTTCCTGCGCACCAGGATGGGGCGCAACAACAATTTCACCACCGGACAGATCTACGAGAGTGTGATCCGCAAGGAGCGCCGCGGAGACTATCTCGGTCGCACCGTGCAGGTGATCCCGCACATCACCGATGAGATCAAGGCCAGTATTCGCCTCGGGGCCAACAAGGCCGACATCGCGATGGTCGAGATCGGGGGCACCGTCGGCGACATCGAATCCCTGCCGTTTCTGGAGGCGATCCGCCAGATGCGCGTGGAGGTCGGTCGCGAGCACGCGTTGTTCATGCACCTGACGCTGGTGCCCTACATTCGCACCGCGGGTGAGATCAAGACCAAGCCAACGCAGCACTCGGTGAAGGAGCTGCGCTCGATCGGCATTCA
The DNA here is from genome assembly GCA_040775095.1 of Chromatiaceae bacterium. Lineage (GTDB taxonomy): Bacteria > Pseudomonadota > Gammaproteobacteria > Chromatiales > Chromatiaceae > JAXGTD01. The sequence goes on from JAXGTD010000012.1 coordinate 49,989, forward strand.
GCCCGATATCCTGCTGTGTCGGGCCGACCACGACCTGCCGGCGGACGAGCGGCGCAAGATTGCGCTGTTCACCAACGTGCCAGAGGAGGCGGTCATCTCGGCGGCGGACGCCGACAACATCTACCGCATTCCCATGTTGCTCCACGCGCAACAGCTCGATGAGCTGGTCGTGCGCCAGTTCCACCTCGACGTGCCCCCCGCCGATCTGTCGGAGTGGCAGCGCGTGCTCGATGGTTTCGACAACCCGAAGGATCAGGTCACGATCGGCATGGTCGGCAAGTACATGGACCTGACCGAGGCCTACAAGTCGCTGTCCGAGGCACTGGCGCACGCTGGTGTTCACACCGGCATGCGGGTTCAGATCCGCTATCTGGATTCCGAGGAGATCGAGCGCTCCGGGACCGAATGCCTCGCCGGGCTCGACGCAATCCTGGTCCCGGGTGGCTTTGGAGGGCGGGGCATCGAGGGCAAGATCGCCGCGGTGCGCTACGCCCGTGAGCATCGGGTGCCCTATCTGGGGATCTGTCTGGGTATGCAGGTTGCGGTCATCGAGTATGCGCGAAACATGGCCAGCCTCGAGGGTGCGCACAGCACCGAGTTCTCGTCGGACACCCCGCACCCGGTGATCGCGATGATCACCGAATGGCAGACCGACGACGGGCGCCGCGAGACCCGCACCGACAAGGTCGACAAGGGCGGTAGCATGCGCCTGGGCGGGCAGAACTGTCGGCTCGAGCCCGGCAGCCTGGCCCGCTCGGTCTACGGCAAGCATCAGATCCGTGAGCGCCACCGGCATCGCTACGAGTTCAACAATCGCTATGTCGATGCCATGAAGGACGCCGGTCTGCGCTTCTCGGGTTGGTCGCTGGACGGCCGCCTGGTGGAGATCATCGAGAT